>JBBQIO010000083.1:0-9873 GCA_038325015.1 Polyangia bacterium | reverse complement strand
TTGCGTAGCTGATGGTCGTGCCCGCCGGGATGGTGCGCAGCGCCTGCCAAACGGCGTGCTGAAACGGCGTGCCTGTGAAGGCGACAGGGATGCGATCGATGGCGTTGATCTCGCCGTTCATGTAGGCGGTGAGCGTAGTCCGGTGGCCGAACGGATCGTCGTCGGTGATGGTCTGCACGCCCGGATAGTGGCGGGCGAGTGTGCGTTGCCAGCGATGGTCTGGATCGTCCCAGGCGAACAGACGCAATGCGCCGGCCTCATCGGCGAGGGTGACCGCGGGACCGAGCGGCGTCGGGAAAAAGTCGAGCAAAAAGCGTTCAGTCACGGGCGTTCTCCTCGTCTGAGCTCCACAGATGCTGCGCTGCATAGCCGCGCCATGGACGCCACGCTTCGGCGCGGGCCAGGAGCGTTTTGGCCGAAAGTCGTTTGCCGCCGACGCACAAGCTCGGGCTGCGCAGGAGCGCCACGTCTCCTTCGGGAAACGCATCGCTGTCACGGAGCGCGCGCAGCGCCCAGTATTGCGCGGTCCACGGGCCGACTCCGGGCACCGCGAGCAATCGCGCGACTGCGTCGCCATGGTGACTCTCGGGATCGAGAAACGCCGGGTCGGCGACCGACGCTCGCGCCACCGCCATCAATGTCGCGATCCGCGTCCGCGGCATGCCGAGCCCCGACAGATCGCTCGCCAGGAGGCGCGCCGGGGTCGGAAAGGCATGCGTCAATCGTTCGTCGCCCGTGACGCCGACGTCGAGCGCGCGACCGGCGAGCGCGGTCAACGCGTTGGCCAGCTTACGCGCCGCCTCGACGGTGACCTGCTGTCCCAGGACGGCGCGGATGGCCAGCTCGAAGCCGTCCCAGCTGCCCGGCGTGCGCAGCCCTGGTCGTCGCGCCACCAGCGGCGCCAGTGCCCGATCGGTCGACAGATGGGCGCCGATCGCTCGGACATCCGCGTCGAGATCGAACAGCCGCCGCAAGCGCGCCACGATCGACAGGAGCGAGCGAACCTCGGGAAAATGAATCGTGGCCACGAGGCACCCTTGCCCCGGTGCTACCTCGACGCTGCCCGCGCCGCCGGCGCTGCCCCGTGGCCCGTCGAGCTCGATGGTGCGCTGGTAACGATCGCCGTCGACCCACTCGACCCCGGCGATGGCGCGCTGGCGCAGAAAGCCCAGCATCGCCGGCCAGTCGTAGGGCGGGCGATAGGCCATGCGGAGTGTCACTGCACACTGTTTTGCGCGCCCCGTTTGCCGGCGGCGCAGCTCGCTCGGCGGGCGTCTATAGAGATCGGAAAAGACCTGATTGAAGCGACGGATGCTGCCAAAGCCGGCGGCCATCGCAACGTCGCTCATCGGCAGCCGCGTCTCGGCGATGAGCTGCTTGGCGAACAGCACGCGGCGCGTCTGCGCCACGGCGATGGGCGGCGCGCCAAGATGTTGATCGAAGAGCCGCCGAAGCTGCCGCTCACCGACGCCCAGCCGCTCGGCCAGCGCCGCGACGCCGGAGTCATCATCGAGCACGCCGGCGCCGATCAGGGTCAGCGCACGGGCCACAGTGTTGGAGGTGCCGCGCCAGGCCGCCGCGTCCGGCGAGAGCTCCGGTCGGCAGCGCAGGCAGGGACGAAATCCGGCCAGCTGGGCAGCGGCAGCGCTGGCAAAGAAGCGACAATTTTCCGGCTTGACGGTGCGCGCCGGGCAGATCGGACGACAATAGATTCCGGTTGAGGTCACGCCGACGAACAGACGTCCATCGAAACGCGCATCGCGCGACGCCAGCGCGCGGTGGCAAACGGCGTGAGAGGGCAAATCCACGGGCGCACTATAGGGATCCTCGGGCGCTCAGGCTGGCCATTTTCGGACGTGAATGTAAAACATCTTTTACCGCCTCCTGCCACGGAATGTCCGAAGCGCCGCGGTATATTGGTGACATGGACGCCACGGTCGAAACGACAGTCACCGGCATGACGATCCTGGCGCGTCTCCGCTTTGTGGACGAGCGCCTCGGACCAGAGGGCGCCAAGCGAGTGCTAGCGTCCCTGCCGCCCGAGGACCAAAAAGCGCTCGCCGGGATCGTTCTTCCAGTGGGTCGCTATCCGCTGACGATGAATGGCCGGCTCGATAGTGCGATTGCCCGTGCCCTCGACGCGGCCAACCCACGACGCGTTTTTCGTACCCTCGGTCGCAGCTCCGCCGAGCTCAACTTCCAGCAGTTTCATGCGGGGCTCGCCGCGGCCAACGACCCGCATGTCGTCATGTCGCGGATCGGCGCGATGCGGCGCCTGTACTACGGCGAGGGGGAGTTCTCGTACGACAAAACCGGTCCCGCCAGCGCGCGCATCGTGGTTCGCGGCATGGCGACGGTGACCACACCCGACTGCGAGAGCACCGCCGGTTTTTACGAGGGCGCGATCGCCCGTTCAGGCGGGCGCAATGCCGTCGTTCGCCATCGCTGCCGGCTCGAAGGTGAAGCCGATTGTCTGTTCGACTGCAGCTGGGAGGTTTAGGATTTTGCCGGCCAGATGGGCAGCTCCAGCATGCGCGATTGTGAGCGCGTAGCGGCGAAGACGATGGCTTCGGCGATCTGCTCGGGGTCAATGAACCGCGCGGGATCGAAGCTGGGCATGTCGCGGCGGTTCGCCGGCGTATCGACGGCGCCCATTGGATAGACCACCGCCACGCGAACGCCCGTCTCCCGCAGCTCGGCGTCGAGCGAATGCAAGAGGTGCGAGACGGCGGCCTTGGCGGCGCCGTAGAGCGCGGTCCCCGGCGCGGCGCCGGTCCATGCCGGCTCGGACGCAAATCCACAGATGAAGCCCTCGCCCTGCGCGATGAGCGCGGGGACGACGGCGCGCAGCGAGTGCCACAACGTCCGCACGTTGAGATCGAACATGCGCTCGTAGAGCGCGGGCTCACCCTCGTGCGCACGCCCCATGGCGAAGCCGCCGACCGTGTGGATCAGCCCATCGATACGACCCCAGCGCTCGCGCGCGGCGCGCACCAGCTCGGCGCCACCCTCGGGGTGCGATAGATCCACCTTCAGCGCCATTCCGCCGACCGCCGCAGCGGCCGCCTCGGCGTCGAAATCCGCCACCACCAGTCGCGCGCCCACGCGGACGAACGCACGCAAGATCGGCTGGGCGATCGCGCCGCTGCCACCGGTCACGACATAGACTTTTCCGGAGAGATTCATCCGTGCAGTTTATCAGGGAGCCGGATTTGAACGGCTTGATTGGGATGGCGGCGTGGCGCTCGGCGACGCGCCAGGATAGGTTGTCGCGGTGGCGATGCGTATCTTCGTGGCCCCCGCTGATGCGCTCATTGCCCCGCTCGACGCGCCGGCGCGCGATGCTTGGCTGTTCGAGCGAACGCTCGGCGAAGCCCAGGCGAGTGAGCTCGCGAAGGTCGGCTTGTCGATCGAGCGAACCGCGTCGTTCGAAGAGGCCGTGGATCGTGCGCAACGCGAGCCCGCGGGTGCATTCGTCCTCCTCGACTCGGTCGCCTGCTCATCCCTGGTGCTCCGGCGCTTCGTGCGCGCGGCGCGACGTTCACCGGCCGGGGCGTACACCTGCGCGCTTCCGCGTGGCATTGCGACCGACAATCTGGCGCACATCGACGGACTCGAGCCGCGCGAAACACCCGGCGGCCGCGGACACGTGTGGACCGCTCCACTTCATTTTATCCGTGGCAGCGCTCCGGTCGCGTCAGCGACGCCTGTGGTGCTGCCCTACAAAGAGAGCGTTTCCACCGTTCCCTTTCCCCCGGTCGTCGATGGCAAGCGGACCGAGCAGTTCGCGATTTCTGAGAGCTACCTGTGCAACGTCGTCCATTGGGTCCACGTGCTGCGCATCAACTTGGCGGCGATCCCCGCGTGGTGGCTGGCGCGGCTGCGCGGCGGCGCGTACGTCGGCGGAGTTGCCTGGTATGCGTGGCGTGCGCTATGCGGCTTTCCCTGGGTCGGCGGCCGAGCACAGGACAGCCTTCGCCTGGTGAGCTGGCGGGCCAAGGTGCACCGCTCGGCGCGGGTCGGCCTCTCCATCGTTCGCCGCGGTGCGACCATCGGCGCTTTGGCCAATGTCGACAGCTCGGTCATCGGACCAGGGGCTCACGTCGGCGACGGCGCACAGGTCTACGGCTCAGTCATCGGCCCTGGCGCGTGGGTCGGCCGCAACGCAGTCGTGGTCGGATCGCTGGTCTATCCCGGCGCGCTCGCCGCGCAGCTCTTGATGCAGGTCTCATTGCTCGGACATGAGTCCTGCGCGTTCAGCAACTCGGGCTTCTACGATCTGAATTTTTCACGGAACGTCCGCGTCGCGCATCGCGGGCAGATCGTCGACAGCGGCTCGCAGTTTCTCGGTGTTTGCGTTGGGCCCGAGGCGCGCGTCGCCGCCGGAGTCTGGGTCGCCAGTGGTCGCGAGATTCCGCGCGGCGCCATTGTCGTCAAGCCGCCCGGCGAGATCGCAGCGCGCATCGGGGCGCTTGCCCCGGGCGAGCCACACGTCGTTCGCGACGGCGTCGTCGTGCCGCTTACGCCGCCCTCCGTTCCAGCATTCCCTCGATGAGAGCGCACGCGTCCCGGCGCGCGTGATCGTCGGTAAAACGAGCCGCGACGGTGGCGCACGCGCGTGTGACATCGGACGAGCGGAGGAGCGCGTCTAGCTCGCGTGCGACGGCGCCGTGGCGAAAGCGGCGCGGGGCGAGGGTGCGTGCGACGCCGAGCCGAGCTAGGCGCGAGGCGTTGTCGGGCTGGTCGTAGCTCACGGGAACGACGAGCTGACGGACGCCGGCCGCCATCGACTGCACAGCCGTGCCGATGCCGCCGTGATGCACCAGCGCGGCTGCACGCGGCAGCAAGCGCGCGAAGGGGGCGTAGCGCACGTGGAGAATCTCTGCGGGCAGCGCTGCCGGGACTTGATCGGCGAACTGCGTGACGAAGATCCCGCGCGCGCCGAGCGTCGCGCACGCAGCAGTCGCAGCTTCGAAGAACGCCTTGCCGTGTCCGCTCGCCGAGCCCGGCGTAAAGATGACGGGTGCGTCGCCTTTTGTGAGGAACGACTCGATCTCCGGCGCCAGCGGCGGCTCCTCGTCGACGGGCTCGCGAATGAAGCCGACCAGCTGGGTGTGCGCCGGCCAGTCGGGCTGCGGCGCGCCGAACCACGCGGGAAAGAGACCCATCACCTGCGCCGGCGAATTCCACCAGCGATGGCACGGGCGCTTAACGGGCGGGAGCCCGAGCTCGGCGCACAGGGAATTGAGCTCTTGTTTTAGCGGCGGATCGAGGACGAACACGTCGCCCGCCCATCCGATGAGCCGCTTCATCGAGCGCGAGGACCAGCGGATATCGGGGAGCGCGGGCACGACGATGTGATCGTAATCGCTGCGAAACGCGATCGGGCACAGGTGCGCCGTGATCAACGGCAGCCCGAGCTTGTCTTGCGCGAGCCGCGCGCCAAACGCCAAAGAGGTCGCGACAGCGACGGTCTCGCCGGGCACATAGTGCGCTTGGAGCAGCTCGTAGAGCGGCCGGGTCGCACCGGCGACGACCGCCATCAATGATTGAAATCCGCGGATCGGATGCCGTCCACTCGGATCGGCGGCGCCTCGCTGGTACAGCTCCTCGGAGCCGAACTCGATGAACTCCAGCTGGGCGCGAGTCACCAGCGCAGCGAAGTGCGCGTTGGCCACGACGCTCACACGGTGACCGCGCGATGCGAGCGCGCGGCCGATGCCGACGAGCGGCAGCACATCTCCGGCGCTGCCGAAGCCGATCAGGATGGCGTGCAACTTGGGACTCAACGCTTGTGCAGCGCCCATCGTTGGGCCAGTCCCGACGACAGACCGAGGAGACACGCGAGCAAGCGAAACGCATCTGAGAGGGCCTCGGGATGGGGCACCCAGGTGCCGTCGCTGAGGTTGGCGGCCGCATCGAACAGCATCCAGGACAGCTGACTCGCGGTGAACAGCGCCCATGGCCAGATCAATAGGCCGCCACGCAGTGCCAGTGCCGTCAGTAGCACCGGCGCGACCAGGGCGAACGTGAGCAGGTCACCCAGCTCGGAAGCCAGGCCGTCTACCGCGCCGAGACGCGGCGTGTGAAGCAGGGTCCAGAAGTCCTGGCTCGCCGGAATCCCGGCCAGCAAAATTGCGATCAGCAAGCCGCACCCCGTGACGGCCCAGCGGACCGCTGGCGTCGCCGGATCGAGGCCGGATACTTTCCAGGCTCGCGCCAGCTGCCAGCTGCCGATCACGGCCGCCACGTTGGCCGAGACGACAAACGGAGTTCGCAGCATGTGCGCCATCGGTGAGCCCGGGTCGACGCCGGGGAGATGAATGAGGTTGAGTCCGAGGTGAAGCGGGCGCGTCGTGCCGGAGATCAGCATCGTGGCGGCGATGAGCGCGTAGTTGGAGGCCACGAACAGCCAGGCGCGACGGAGATAGTCGCCACGATCGAAGCTGCGCGCAGCGACCACTGCGCCGACGAGCGCGGCTGCTTTTGCAACGAGAATCGCCAGATGCCAGAAGGTCGCGTTGTCGATCGGCGACACGATCAGAAAGTCCAGCGCATAGCTGCTGGCAGCGATCGCGATCGGAACCGCGATCAGGGGAACGTGCCACCTCACAGGTCGAGCTCGCGGTGCATCGCGGTTCACAGTATCGCGAATTGGGCGCGTTGCCCTCTGTTACAGTTCTCGAATAACCGGAGGGCGCGCGTGGCTGTACTCAACAAGATCATCGGTTTCGTAACCACCAACGACGCGGACAAGGCGAAGGCTTTCTACGGCGGCGTGCTGGGCTTTCGCTTGCTGAGCGACGATAACTTTGCGGTCGTGTTCGATGCCAACGGCACCATGTTGCGCATCGCCAAGGGCCGTGACTTCAAGCCGGCACACGGGACCGTGTTGGGCTGGGAAGTCGGCGATATACAGGCCGCGGTAGCGGAGCTCAGCGCCAACGGTGTGCACTTCGAGCAATTCAATCTGCCGTTCATGAAGCAAGACGAGCGTGGCGTATGGACTGCGCCGACCGGAGACCAAGTCGCATGGTTCAAGGATCCGGATGGCAACACTCTGTCGGTGTCACACCACCAGCGGTGACGAGCTACCTGTCGCCGTGACGAACGGCGTCGGCATGCCGATCATGCCGGACAAGCGGTATGCTCGCCCAATGGCGACCAAGAAGCCGCGCGCTAAGCAAGCAGCATCCAAGAGATCCCCAGCCAAGAAAAAGCCCCCCAAGAAATCCCCAGCCAAGAAAACGCCCACTGCAAAAGCCCCGATCAGGAAAGCCCCGACCAAAAAAAAGGTCGCCAAGAAGCCCGCGACCAAGAAGCCCGCGACCAACAAAACGGCGGCCAAGAAACAGCCAACCAAGAAAACAGCGACGAAGAAGACGGCTGCCAAGCGGACGCCGGCGCATAAGCCGATCCGGCGGCGCGATGCCACCGGCCATCTCGACCCGGCGTACGAGCGCGACCTACTCCGCAACAGTCGGGAGAATCGCGCGCACGACGACGATCGCGCCTTCCTCGTCGGCAAGAATGCCGACGATGCCTACGCCGAGGAGATGGGCCGCGAGTTCGTCGAGACCGTCACCAGCGGCGAGGACCAAGGCACCGAGCTGCGCGATACGTTCCTCGACGAAGAGATCGGCGGCCCGTTCGTCAACACGACGCGCGGTCAGGAAGTTGCGGACGAGCCGGACGCTTCAAACCCGAAAGGCGCAACGCGCGAGCCATTCCCCAAGACCTAATCCCCCGGGACCGCTTAATCTTGAACAGTTGCGAAGTAGAAAATTCTCGCGGGGCCGTGACTAGTCGGCGCGCTCGGCCGTCTGAGCACGATCCCATTACGGAGCTCCGATGACGACCAAGATCCTTCTGTTCGCGCTGCTATGTACTCCCTTCACGTTATGGGGAGCCGGCTGCGCCGGCACCGGCGCCGCTGTCAAACCGACGCAGGTGGAGGTCATCTATCAGGCCAGCACCGACATCTCGGACAACGGCACTCAGATCAACGGCAAGCTCTGCTTCGACGATACCCATTTCGACGTTGCGCCGCTGTCCAACCATGGCGGCGCGATCGACCTGCTCGGTTACAATCGCCACTTCGTCATCGGCCGGGTCAGCCCGACGGAAAATCGTATCGTCGGCGCGATCGCCGGACGGGGCGGCGCCGGCATGGGTCCCAACTCACCACCCGGCTCGGCTCCTCTCGGGGGCCAGCAGGAAAATGAGCGCGCGCTGCTCGGCTCGTCGAGCGGGCCGGCCGGCACCGAGGAGCACGAGGCCGTCGACCTGCGCTTCGGCGCCGACCATCTTGTCGGTCGCGTCGGCTGGCATCAGTTCTCGGTGCACGCCGTCGGCGACCACCTTGAGGGGCAGTACCAGTGGAAGGCGATGAACGCAGTGCAGCTCAAGTTCTACGGCATCGACAAGCTGTGGGCGCTGCCGCTCGCCGAGCAAGGTGTGCTGTTGCCCAGTCTGCTTCACTGCCTCGACAAAGTGGCCACCCACGACTTCGCGATGAGCCTGAACGACCTGCAGCGGAAACTGTAGCTCTCGCGCACAACCAGTCGTTCGGAGGTCGGCGCCGAGGGCCAGGCGTTTGAAGCGATCGTCCGGGTCGTATACAGTTGTGGAGTGTCGATCCGTATCGGCCTCCTGCTGCTCTCGTCGGTCGCGGCGGTGGGGTGCGGCGCGCAAGGAGACGCGTGCGATGCCTACCCGGGCAAAAGCTGTATCGCGCTCCTGGTGCAGGCGCCGTTCGGAACCCAGCTGACGGTCGATCAGCTCGCGCTCACCGCCAATCTGGGCTACGCGCTCGACGGCCAGCTCAACCCGGTCTCGCCGCGAGACCCCGCGGTGCCGCTGCCAATCACCATGGCGCTTGTGCCGAGCGCCGATTTCAACGGCGTGTTTTCCCTGCGCCTGGTCGGGCTGGCGGCCGGTCGCTCGGTCGGCCGCGGTATGGTCAGCGGCAGTGTCACTCCGGGCCGGCATCAGCGGCTGGCGGTCACGCTCACGCCCGACGCCGTGACCGATGCCGGCGTCGACGGTGGCGAGCTGCACGATTTGGCGCTGGCCAGTGATTTTTCCGTACCCGATTTGAAGATGCCGCGCGACCAGGCCATCGCGCGCGATCTCGCTGCCAACATCGGTCCGTCGAGCGATGTCGCAGAGAACGTGCTCAACACGTGGACCGTCGCCCAGAGCGCCAGCGACACCATCGAGCCGTGCATTCAGGCGACGCTGGGAACGGTGTCGTTGGCGGCCGACACGACCAAGGTCGAGACGGGCACCCAAGCGGTGCGCGTCGACTATGGGCCGGATACTCACTATTACTTCGACGCCGCCTATCCGAAGACGCGCGACGGCGGCTGGAACCTGACGGGCCGCACCGGCCTCGAGGTGTGGACCACCGCGCAGCTGCCAGCCTCGTACACCGCGTGGCAGCCCGTTGCGCCAGAGCTGATCCTGTGCGGCCACGGTGGCGGCTATCGCAGATTGTCGCCCACCGCCAACCACGAGCCCCGCAACTCCGACCCCTACGTGCAGCTCATGATTCCGCTCGCGGGCAGCGCCGAATGGGTCAAGACCGACGTCGGCGGATTCGATATCTCAGACGTGGATGTGCTGGAGATTCACCTCAACCCGCAGCAGCAGACACCCACGACCGGTGCGCAGACGCAGGTTTGGTTCGACGGCGTGCGGTTCTATTAAATGATACGCAACGCGATCATTTGCGCGCTCCTCCTGTGCGGCAACGTGGCCGCGGCCAAGCAGTCCGCGGATGCGCTGGCGGAGCAGCTGGTCAACGACGGTTGGACCATGTTTCTGGCCGGCGACCTGGCTAATGCACGCGCCCGCTTCGAGGCCGCGCAT
>JBBQIO010000082.1:0-9883 GCA_038325015.1 Polyangia bacterium | reverse complement strand
GACCACCGGGAGCGCGACGAACACCACGAGGGCAACCAGCCCGATGGCCGGCGACCAGAAGCGTCGCACCAGCGCGTAGATCGCCCACAGCGCGAACAGACCGCCGGCCGCGGCGACGCCACGCGCCAGCCATTCGTGCTCGCCAAAGATCGGCACCAGCACGGTCAGAATGTGGTGATAGCCAATCGGGTGGTGAAAGTAGAGCGAGTTCTGCGGCGGAAATTCGTAGCCGGTGTAGGTCGCCGGCGCCAGCATGTGAAAGCGCAGGCTCATGCGCGCGCGCAACAGATAGGTCGCGCCGTGGTAGCCGTGGTGCCCCCAATAAAAGGGCGCGGCGATGCCGAACAGCGAATAGGCGACGTAAATCAGGGTCGTCGCGGCGAGGCCAAGCTTGACCCAGGCGGGCGTCGGACGGTCGGGCCTCACGGCTTGTGGCCGACGAAAAACGCCGAGGTGCCGAGGGGTAACGGGCGCTTCTTGAGCAGCGGCAGCTCGAGCGCGAACAGGCCACGCAGCACGCTATTGAGCGGGGTCGGGCGCGTCGAATGCTCGCTGTCGCGGAGCAGCGTCGGCATCAGGCGCTGGGCGAAGCGCGCTGCCAGCGTCGGCAAGAACAGCGTGAGGTTGAAGTAGCCGCACTCCTCTTCGCGAAAGCCGGCCGCTGACAGGAGCGCGCGCAGCTCGCGGCGGCGATAGCGACGGCGGTGCTGACTGTAGTCGTCGTTGTAGCCCCACAAGATCTGCAGCGCTGGCACGAACACCACGACCGTGCCACCGGGGCGACAGATGCGGTACAGCTCCTTCGCGCAGGCGTCATCGTCGTCGAGATGCTCGAGCACGTCGAGCGCGCACACGACGTCGAAGGTATCGTCGGCAAACGGCAGGGGTCGGTCGGCGGCGCCGACGACGCGGTGGGTGTAGGGCCGATCCATGGCCAATCGGAATGCCGAGGGCTCGCGATCGAGCGCGACGGCGTGGCCGAAGCGGGCCAGCGTCGGCGCGGCGCCGCCCGTCCCAGAGCCCAGGTCGAGGAGCAGGGGTGCACGACTGTTCACGCTCGTCGCAGGTCGCCGAGCCAGGATCTGCGCGAGGATGCGCCAGCGGACGGCATACCACCAGTGCCAGTCCTCGACGCTCTTTTGAAAGCTCCAGAAACGCTCGTCCATCAGCTGCTGTGCGCTCGCCTCCGCAAAAGAACGCAGCCGTAGGGGGCCCAGCCGCAGGGCAAGACCGCCAGCGGCGCCGGCCACGCCGCGCGCGCTTCGACGACAAAATCCGGCTCGGCGGCGTCGAGCACGTGGGGCAAGCCACTGAAGTGATGATTGCTGATGTCGGGAAAGCCGATCGCGGCGAAGGCCGCGTTCATCGCGCCGTGCACCGCCGGACAGCCGACCAAAAGGTGTCCATTGTTGCTGCACACGCGCGCCAGCTGCGAGAGCGCCGCCGGCAGCTCGGCCGGACGCAGATGCTCGAGCACCGAAAACGCGACCACCAGATCGAAATAGCCGTCGGCGTAGGGCAGCTGCGCGAGCTCGCCCTGGCGGAGCGTCGCGTGCGTGCCGAGTCGGTCGAGGGTCTCGAGCAAGCCCTCGGGGGGCGGCTCGCGGTCGAGGCCGTGCAGCTCGCTGTGCCCGCTTGGGCCGGTCAACGACGCCAGCGTCGGCAACAGCAGCCCCGACCCGTAGCCGACTTCGAGCACCCGCCCGAATTTTGCCGCCCAGCCATCGAGCAGACGCAAGCCGACGTCGAGTCGCGCGGCGAAGACGCGCCCGATCACAGGCGTGTAGTAGAAGCGCAAGGGATCGACGTCGTTGTTGGCGCGAAACGTTCCGCGCGGCGGCAGGACGAAACGCGCGCTCATGACGCCGTCGCCTGGGCGTGCGTGCGCCACCATTCGATGGTCCGCCGCAGCCCCTCTTCGAGGCCCACCCTGGCGCGCCAGCCGAGGAGCTCTTGGGCGCGCGACACGTCGAGCCCGCGACGCGGCTGACCGTTCGGCTTGGATGTATCGAACGAAAAGCGCCCCTGCCAGCCCATCAGCTCGGCGATCAGCTTGGCCAATTCGGCGATCGAAATCTCGCGCCCCGACCCGAGGTTGATTGGCAGCTCGCCATCGTAGCGCTCGCACGCCGCCAAGATTCCGGCCGCGGCATCCTCGACGTAGAGGAACTCGCGCGTCGGCGTGCCATCGCCCCACAGCTCAACGGTGGAGACCTGTTGATCGATCGCCGCCTGGATCTTGCGCACTAGCGCCGGAATCACGTGCGAGGTGTGCAGGTCGAAGTTGTCGCGCGGTCCATAGAGGTTGACGGGAAAGAGCACGACGGCGTTGGTGCCGTACTGCTGCCGATAGGCCTGCGCCTGCACCAGCAGCATCTTTTTGGCCAGGCCGTACGGCGCGTTGGTCTCTTCGGGGTAGCCGTTCCACAGATCGTCCTCGCGGAAGGGCACTGGCGCAAATTTGGGATAGGCGCAGATCGTCCCGACGGCGACCAGCTTGGGCAGGCCAACCTTGCGTCCCTCTTCGATGAGGTGCACGCCCATCATTAAATTGTCGTAAAAGAATTTGCCCGGGTTGTCGCGATTCGCGCCGATGCCGCCGACCCGCGCCGCCAGATGGATGACCAGTGTCGGCTGCGCGTCGCGATAGAGGCGAGCCACGGCCGCTTTGTCGACCAGATCGTACTCGGCCGAGCGCGGCACGACGATGTTGGTGGCGCCGCGTCGCGCCAGCTCGGCCAGGACGAACGAGCCGAGAAATCCGGCGCCGCCGGTGACCACGATGCGCTGCTCTGCCCAGCTCCACTTCATCTCGTGCTCTCCGGAAGCCGCTCGGCCAGGTAGCGCAGGTAGAACCAGAGCGCGCGCGGCCACACGCGCTGGCTCACGCTTTCGGCGAGCGCCAAGCCGCCGCGTACCCATGCGTGCGATGCCAGCTCCGTGGCGCCCAGCGCCGGATGCAGGAGCGCGCGCTCGACCGGGAGCGGATGCAGCGGCTCGCCGAGAAGCACGGCAAATCCAGCGCTGCTCAATAGCTGGCGCAGCGCACGATCGGTCGAGGCCAAAACGCCGCGCTCGGCACGAATGAGGAGGCCTTGCGCCATCGCCAGTGGCGCTCGCCCGTTGGGCTCGACCAGGAGAAGCCGGCCGCGCGGGGCCAGGACGCGCCGCGCTTCTGCGAGAAGCAGGAGCGGTGAAATTGCATGATGCAAGACGTCGCGGATGAGCACGAAGTCGAATCGCCCGTCGGCAAACGGCAGCTGCGATCCGTCGCCGGTCAGGACTTGGGCGCCGGTGGCCGCTCGGGCAAACGCGACTTTGGTCGGCGAACGATCGATGCCGTACAGCGCACCCTGGCTGCGCTGCGCGAGATGAAACAGATTGCCGCCCTCACCGCAGCCGACTTCCAAGAGCGACTGACCCGGTCCAACGGAAATCACATCGAGCAGCGCCGCTTCGCGCTCCCCGAAGTAGGGCCCCTTGGTCTGCCACGCAAAGTGGCGCTCATCGGCGCTGACCTGTGCTCGCTTTTGATCGGCCGCGAACCGCGCCGAGCGCTTTGCCATCACGTTCACGACCTCCATGGGCGCGGAAGTTAGGGCGCATCGAGGCAGAAGTCACCTGCAAACCGGTAGCAGCCCGGTCGGTGCGCGGGCTTGTTTCGTGCGGGATCGGCTGCTACGTTGCGCCGCCAATTGCCGATCGGAAAAGTGCGCGTGGCCGACCTCGCTCCAACAAAAACCGACCTCGTCGTTACCGCTCCGGCGAACGCGCCGGCGCTGTCGGTCGTCGTCCCCGCATTCAACGAAGCCGCGCGTATTGGCGACGCGCTGGTCTCAGCGCTGGCCTATTTGCGCGGCCAGGAAGCGACCCGCTCGTTCGAGCTGATCGTCGCCGACGACGGCTCATCGGACGACACGCTGGCGACGGTCGAGCGCGTGGCGGCACAATATCCGGCGGGTTTGCTGCGCGCCGTTCGACTGCCGCGCAATCGAGGCAAAGGCGCAGCGCTCCGGGCCGGCGTCGGCCAATCGCGCGGCCATCGCGTGCTGGTGATGGACGCCGATCTGGCCACGCCCATCGACGAGCTGGAGTCGCTGTGGCGCACGCTCGACGACGGTGCGCAACTGGCGATCGCGTCGCGCGCGCTGGCTACGTCCGACATCACCCGGTCGCAGGCCTGGTGGCGTGTCATGCTCGGGCGGGCTGGCAATCTGTGGATCCGTGCCATCGCCGTGCGCGGCGTCGCCGACACGCAGTGCGGCTTCAAGTTGTTCGACGGCCCGCTGGCGCGTGAGCTGTTCCGCCTGTCGCGACAAGACGGCTTTGAAATCGACATCGAGCTGCTCTGCCTGGCCCAACGGCACTTCGGCCTGACGGTGCGCGAAGTCGGCGTGCGCTGGGCGCATCACGCAGGCTCCAAGGTGCGCTGGCGCCACTACCTCGATGTGCTGGTTCGCGTGCCGCGCATCGCGTGGTCAGTGGCTCGCCTGGACCCTGCGCCGGCGCCACTCGACGACGGAGCCGGTTCGTTCCCGACCCGACCGCCCGGCCCGTGAGGAGCTTTCTTCGACGCGCGCGAGGGCTCGCGCTCGCGGAAGGTGGGCTGCCGATAGTTTGGATCGCGCTGACGGTGTTTGCGCTCATTCCGCTGTGGAGTGTGCGCGTTTTGCCGGTGCTGTATGCGCCTGCCGATATGGTGGTCGCGCGTATCTGGCATAGCCACGGCGACCCGACGTTCAATCTGTCGCGCTACTACACGCTCGGCTCGCGCTTCGCGCCCGGCGTCCTGTACTACGCGCTGATGGACGGGCTTCTTTACCTGTTCCGAATTCAGCCGTCGCACGACCTCATCCTGTCGCTGTACATCGTGGGCTTTCCGCTCGCAGCGCTCCGACTGGGGCGCGCGTTCGGGCGCAGCCCCTGGCTGGCGCTCTGTGCATTCGTGCTGCTGTTCAACCGCAACTGGATCTTCGGGTACACCGGCTTTCTGCTCGGCTCAGCGCTGTGTCTATGGGCCTGGGCGCTGGTGGTCGAGTATCTGGAATCGCCGACGAACCGGCGCCTCCTCGGGCTGGTTCTCCTCGGCGGGCTCCTCTACTTGGCGCATCCATTAGCGTTGGTCGTGTTCACGGCCGGCGAGCTCGGCCTCCTGTGCGCGGAGCGACCCTGGGGCTTGCCCCTGGCCAAACGTGCCGCGCGTCTGCTGGGCGCTGCTTTGCCGTGGCTGCTGCTGGTCGCGTCCACGTTTTTGAGCACGCTTGCCGACCCTCCCGGCGGAGGCGCTGCGACCCCGCTCGACGCCCGTTTTTTCGATCTGCCGGGGCTGCTGCTCGCCTGGCCGGGCAAGGTCCTGAGCCTATTTCCCGGGGCGCTCGACTACAACATCTTGTGGATCATGATCTGCACCTTGCTCGTCCTGTGGTGGCGGGCGGGCTGGACGCGACCGCCGCGGCGACTCTTGGGGCTGCTGTGCGGGGCGATCGTTGCGTACGCGTTCGTGCCGTGGACCATCCTGAAGCCGCTTTCGATCCCCAACATCGCGGGTCGCGTCGCGCCGCTGATTGCCGTGCTCTTGACGCTGGTGCCCAACGTGGCTCCGGGCCGTTCCGCCCGGCAGCGCGCAGTGCGCTTGCTGCTCGTTCCGTTGACCCTCGCGGCGGTCGTCCTGCCGATGCGCCTATTGCAGCTGTACATCGGTTTCAACGTTCGCAACGCACCGCTCAGCCGTCTTCTCCGTCAGCTTCCGCGAGGTGCTTCGACGCTGCTCGTGTATCGCGGCGTGCGCACGTCGGAGAGTCAGTTCGACGAATCGGGCGACCCCGCGTCGTCGGGGCTGGTCTATCGCTACTTCCTCGACTGGCCTGGTGCGTTGGACGGCGGCTACGCTCCGGAAGTGTCGGAGCTCGGAACCGCGGTGCATGTGCACCACCGCTTGACCACGCCGACCCCGATTCTTCCCGACGACTTCAGCATTCGCACCGCGCCCGAATACGACTACTACCTGGTGCGATTTCCTCCGGACAGCCTGCAGCGCGAGCCGGCACTCAAGATGATCGATCAGGCTGGCGACTGGACCCTGTTTCATCGCCTGTATGATCTCTCTGAGGAGCCGTGAACGCGCCCGTTCAGCGTCGCTTGGTCGTCCTGCCGCTCCTCTGGCTGGGGCTGACCGCGCTGTCACTCTTGCCGATTTGGCATCAGCGCCTCCTGCCGATGCTCGATACGCCGAATCATCTGGCGTTGATTCGCGGCTGGCACGATTTTTCCAATCCGCAATTCCACATTCAGGAGTTCTATTCGTTACGCATCAAGGGCGTGCCCTATATCCTATTTTACTCTGTTATCTGGTTTTTACTATTTTTTGTTAAGATCGAGATCGCTAATAAATTATTTTTATCTGTCTATTTGATTCTGTTTCCGCTTTCGGTCTTGGCCATGGCTCGGGCACTGCGGCGCAGCCCCTGGTTGGCGCTGGGCGCGTTCCCGCTGTGCTTCAATCCCGCCTGGGTCTACGGTTACTCGTCGCTGTTGGCAGGAAATTGTTTTTGCTTTTTCGCGCTCGCGGCGCTCATCCGTTGGCTCGAAGAGCGACGCCAGCTCGACCTCGTCTGGCTGCTGCTGTTCTCGACGCTCACCTATTTTGCGCACATCATGCCGTGGTTCGTTTTCGGCGTGTCCGCGCTGGCCTTCCTGCTCGTCAAGCGCCGCGAGACGGGCGCCGTGGTCCGGGCCGCCGCCGCGATGGTGCCGGCGGTGCTTTTTGCGCTGGTGGCGGTGCTCGAGGAGCGCTACGAGCGCGCCTACGTCAAGGAGGGAACACCGTTTCATTTTTCCTGGCACAGCGTGCCGCTTTTGTTCGGCGAGCTGCCCGGGCGCATTCTCGGCATCTTCCCCGGCCCCATCGATATGATGGTGCTCGGCGTGGTCGCGGCCACGGTCGCGGTCTTGGTCTACCGGCGCGGTATCCGGTCCGAGGGTGGGCATGGGCAGGGCGGCTATCTGCCCATCCTGCTCGTTTTGATGAGCGTGCTCTACCTGCTTTTGCCGTATCAGATCACCGGTCCGCTGGTGTTCTTCCAGATGGCGCAGCGCATCCCAGCGATGGGCGCGGCGCTCGCGCTGCTTTTGCCGGCGGGGCCCTTCATCGGCCGGCAGCGCCTACTGTTCTTGCCGGTCGTGATTGCCAGCTGTGTGCTGCCGCTCAAGCTGACCCAGTTGTACGGCGACTTCAACCGACGTAACGCCGGCTTCATGCGCCTCGTCGAGGAGCTTCCGTACGGCGCCTCGACGCTGGTCATCACGCGCGGCATGATGAAGTCACCGACCGGAGACCCGGTGGCCGAGGCCAGCGGCGACCCCGCAGTCAGCGGGCCGGCCTACTGGCATTTTTCGTCGTGGCCGATGGTCCTGCGGGGCGGGTTTTCACCCTATCTGTTCGATCAAGGGATTCCGATTCGGCCCCACAAGAAGCTCAAGTCGCCGCCCTGGTATGCGCCCGAGAAGTTCACGCTGCGCGGCGCCCCGGAGTTCGACTACTACCTCGTCAAGGACGCTCCACGATCGCTGATGCGCGAGCCAGCCATGCGCATGATCGACCTCGACGGCCCGTGGACGCTGTTCGAGCGGCTGTACAAGATCACCGAAGAGCCGTAGGCCGACTGGCTCAGGCTGTGGCCAGCGCCAGCAGCGACAAACCGGTCGGCAATCGACGGTGCGGCAGCCAGTACTGCTCACCGGCGAAGGCCCAGTAAAACAGTCGATTGAGCGGGCGCGGCGGAACTTCGACACCGGCCGGCGTGACCTGCTTGCCGAGAATTTTCTCGCGCACCGCTTCGCCGAAGCGCGCCGCGATGGCCACCGGCAGCAGCAAGAAATTCATCGGCGATACGAAGCTCAACTGAAACCCCGCGTCGCTGATCTGCTCCCTGAGCTGGGCCTCGGTGTAGCGGCAGCGATGGTGCAAGTAGCGATCGTGTGCGCCGAACAGCCACGGATGCGCCGGCACCGTTACGACCAGCGGCGCTCCCGGTTTGAGGCGCGTGCGAATCGAGCGCAGCTCGGCGAGCGGATGGTCCAGGTGCTCGAGCACGTCGAGCAGGAAGGCGGCGTCGAACGATCCGTCGGTGTCCTCGAGCCGCTCGAAGAAGCGCGCACCCGGCGCCTGTGCGGCGGCGAACTGACGCGCGGTGACGCTTGGCTCGACCCCCTCGACCCGGCCGAATTGTTCGAGCAAGGGGACGTTGCCGCCGGTGCCGGAGCCGAAATCGAGCAGCCGCGAGCCAGGCGGGAGGGCCAGCGAACGCACCACCTTGTCGAGCACGCGGCGGCGTGCGGTAAACCAGAAGTGGCGCGCTTCGGTCGCGGCCTGGGTGCGGTAGGCGCTCTCTTCCATGACTTTTTTTTGTATGGCACGAAACGGCGGCGCTGACTACGGTCGGCCTCCATGCGCCCCTCCGTCGTTCGCCGTCTGCCGGCGCCATTCAACGAGCCGCTCTTTACCACCCTGTTCGTGCTCCTGTTCGCCGTAACGCTGGTGCCGTTGTGGAGCGCGCGGTTCTTGCCACTCCTCGATCTGCCCAACCACCTCGATGCCATCGGCATCTGGCATCGGTTTTCCGATCCGTCGTGGCACTACGCCGATTTTTACCGCCTGAATCTCAAGCCGGTGCCGTACTGGGGCTACTTTTTTCCGGTTCATTTGCTGGCGTTCTTGCTGCCGCTGGAGGTGGCCAATAAGCTCTACCTGTCGGCCTACGCGCTGGCGCTGCCGCTGGGTGCGGCGCTGCTCGCCCGTCGCTGCGGCCGTAGCCCGCTGGTCGCAGTTCTGGTCTTCCCCCTGGTCTTCAACATGAACTTCATGTTCGGCTTCATCACCTGCAGCGCGGGCATGGCGGCGCTGCTGTTTGCGCTGTGGACGCTCGATCGTTTCTTGGACGCGCCCAGCGCCAGCCGAGGCGTGGCGCTCTTGCTGTTCGCCTGTTTCCTGTATTTCATGCATATTTTGCCGTGGTTGTTTTTCGGTGTTTGTGCTCTTTTATGGATTTTCCTTTATGGCATCAAGCGCCGCTCGCTGGTCGCCGCCGTGCTGATGCTGCCGTCGGTGGTGATCGCGGTTGTCGGTTTCGCGACCTCGCAGGACGGATCGACGCCGGTGACCGCGGGCGGGATTCACTACGCGGCACGCGTCGAGCCGTTGGCCAATCAGCTGCGCAATTTTTACGGCCGCTTGATCACTGACTGGCAGACCGATCACATGGTGCAGATCCTGCTCGGCATCCTGACCGTGTGCTGGCTGCTCCTCCTGATCAGTGGATTTCGCAGACGCGCCGAGTCCGATATCGGCGCGGGCGCCTATCGCTACCGCCTCGAAGGGGCGTTCGGCCTCGCGCTCGTCGCCTCGTTCGCGCTACCCATCTATCTTCATCAGCCGGTCGACTTGTGGATGGTCGGTGGTCGCTTCGTGTGTGTGGCGGCGATGTTCGGGGCGCTCCTGCCGCGGGGTGCCATCGGCGGCAGGCGACTGTGGCTGCTGGCGCCGGCTCTGGCGGCGGCGCTTTTTTATCCCCTTGCACTGGCCATGCACTGGCATCGTTTCAGCGCCCACGCCGAGGGCATGGCCCGCTTGATGGTCACCGTCCCGCGCGGCTCGTCGACGCTGACCTTGACCATGGTCGACGACGATCTGGACGCTGACCACAATGCCGTGCCGTACACGCAGTTTCATTCGTACGTGCAGTTTTTCGGCGGCGGCTACAACCCATGGTCGCTGCAGACCGGCTTTCCGATGGTCTGGCGCAAAGACAAGAAGCTGCCCTCACCGGGTTGGAAAAATCCGCACAGCTTCAATCTCGATGTGCATGGACAGTACTACGACTATCTG
>JBBQIO010000081.1:0-9948 GCA_038325015.1 Polyangia bacterium | reverse complement strand
AGCTCATGGGCGGCGTTTTACCTCAACTTTGGTTTTTTGACTCTCGACTTTGATCACGACGGCGGATTGATTTATGCGACCGTACCGCATGGCGCATGCGCACCGTCCCGCCGACTCGCGGGTGACCATGACCGAGCTGGTGATGCCACCCCACACCAACGGTGGGCGCGGTATTCTGTTCGGCGGCATCGTGATGCAGTGGATCGACGTGTGCGCGGGCGTCTCGGCCATGCGCCACGCCGGCGGCGCGGTGGTCACGGCGTCGATCGATCGCCTCGATTTCATGTCGCCGATTCATCTCGGCGATGTCGTCGTGCTGCAGGCGCAGGTCAACTTTGCATCGCGCACGTCGATGGAGGTCGGCTGCCGCGTCGAGACCGAGGACGTGCGCACGCGCGAGCGGCGCTACACCACCAAGGCCTACTTGACGTTCGTGGCCATCGATCACGATGGAAAGCCGCGCTCGGTGCCGCCGGTCGAGCCCGATGGTGACGAGGATTTGCGCCGCTTTGCCAACGCGCAGGCGCGCCGGCTGGCCCGGCTGCGGCAAGGGTCAGTCTGACATGGACGGTGGCTTCGAGGCGCTGGTGCGCGAGCTCGGCCTGGCCGACGACGAGCTGCTGCTGCGCGCGAGCAAACGGGCTGGGCGCGACGGCGTCGCCCTGGTGCGCGCGATGGTCGATGAGGGAGTGGACGAAACCCTGTTGGCCGAGCAGCTCGCCACGCGGCTAGAGTTGCCTCTGGTCCTACTCGATGGCCACAGCTCGGATGCCGAGCGCGGCGCCCAAGAGGAGGCCGCCAGGGAGGTGCCCCACTCGTTGGCCCTGGCCCACGCGCTGGTTCCGCTTGCAGTCGATCGCTCGGCAGCGTCCCCGTCCTTGCGCATGGCCATGGCCAATCCGCTCGACCAGGCGGCGATCGAGGAGGTCGAAGCCGCCAGCGGGCTCAAGGTCGTGCCGGTCGTGGCCAGTGTCAGCCGAGTGATGAAGCGCGCGCGTCGACTCTATCGCGGGACGATCACCGAGATGATCGCCCGTCGGCCTGGCTTCGGCGTGACCGGCGATGGTCAACCGCTCGAGCCGAAGACTGCGCCGCTGCACCGCGTGCGCAGCGATGCGTCGATCGAAGTGCGTTTGGCTGCGCTGATTGAGCTGCTCGAAGAGAGCGGGGTGGTCGACGCCATTGAGCTGGCCGAGCGGGTGCGCCGGCTCCAGCAGGAGTCGGACGGCTGACGAGAAGGGATGGCAATCGGCGCTCCGCCTCCTCCACAGTGGACGAAGGGGCGAGCCGGTTCTAAAGTGCCGGTCATGGCCTACGACCTCCGTCGGTGCTTGGCTCTCCTTCTGGGTGCAGCGATCCTGTTCGTGGCGAGCGGCGTGCAAGCCGCGCGCGTCGCCGTGCTCTTGCCCGATGTGCAGCCGGCCGTCACCGCCGAGCTGGCGCAGCGTTTTCACGATGCCGTCACCCAGGGCTTCGCGGCCTCCGCCGCTGACGTCGTGCCGGCCGCCGAAACCCGTCTGCGGCTCAGCTCGGTCCAGGAGATCGAACGGTGCACGTCGGGATCCTGCACCTCGCAGGCAGCGGCGCTCCTCGGCGCGACGCGCATCGTCACCATTCACCTATCGGCGCTCGGCAAGGACTACTCGCTCAGGCTGACACTGCTCGAAGGCGGGCAGGAGATCGCCCGCGTCGACGAGACCTGCGACGTGTGTACGGTTCGCGAGGTGATCGAATCGCTGCATCGCGCCGGCGCCAAGCTGGCGACCGATCCGCGCGCACAGGCGAGCGCAGTACAGCCCACGCGTCAGCCAACCCGCCAAAAGCTGCCGGAGCCGGTACCCCCGGCGGAGCGACCACCGGTCGTGTCATCGGCGGCGGACGGCGCGCCAGGTGTGGCTCCGGCCGCGCTCACGCCGCGTGGCGAGCCAGCCAAGATTTTTCCGTGGCGCTGGCTGGGCGTGGGATCGTTGGTGCTCGGCGTCGTCGGGCTCGCAGTCGGCATTCCGCTCCTCGTCATCGACGGCCGACCGACCTGCGATCTGCCAGACCCCATTCATTCGTGTCCGCAGCTCTACAACACCCTTGGGGGCGGCGCCGCACTGGTCGCCATTGGCGGGGCTGCTATCGTTGCTGGCAGCGTGTTCCTGGTCCTCGATCATCGTGCGCGCGCGCAGGTGCAGGTCAGCTTCCAGCCCTTTTTGGGCGGCGGCGGGCTGCGCGCCCTGGTGGGCTTCTGATGGCTGCGCTGCGCTGCGCCAGCTGCGGCGAGCAACCGCCGGACGATGCGCGCTTCTGCCCGCGCTGCGGCACGCCGGTGATCACGACGGCCGCTACTGCTGCACCGCCGGCGCCGGTCGTCGATCCGCTGCTCGGTCAGGTGGTCGCGGGGCGCTATTTGCTCGTCGAGAGCGTTGGGCAGGGAGCCTCGGGCGTGGTCTATCGCGCCGAGCACAAGACGCTGCACAAGCGCGTCGCGGTCAAGGTGCTGCACCCGCATTTGTCGTCGGACGATGCGGCGATCGAGCGTTTTCGCCGCGAAGCCACGACCGTCAGCGCGCTCGACAACGAGCATATCCTGCAGGTGCTCGACTTTGGTCGCACCGACGACAAGCGGCTGTTCTTCGCGATGGAGTATGTCGAGGGAACCACGCTCGATGCGCTCATCACGCCCGCGGGCGAGCATGGCAAAGGGCACGGCCTCGACATCGCGCGCGTCGTCAACATCGTCGAGCAGACCGGCGAGGCGTTGAGCGAGTCGCACGCGCTCGGCTACATTCACCGCGACCTGCGACCGCGCAACATCTTCTTGACCACCAAGCGCGGCCGTCCCGACTTCGTCAAGCTGCTCGACTTCGGCTTGGCCAAGCTGGTCTCGCAGGGCGACAGCGCAGCGCGCCAGACTGCGCTGGGCATGACCTTCGGCGATCCGCGCTACATGGCGCCGGAGCAGATTCGCGGCGCCGAAGTCGACGGGCGCACCGATGTCTACGCGCTGGCGCTCATCACGTTCGAGGCGTTGACCGGACATGCGCCGTTCGCGGCGCCCAACCCGATACAGGTCGTCGAGCTCCATCTCAAAGCGCCCGTGCCGAGCGTGCGTGCGTCGCGCGCTGATTGCCCCCAGTGGCTCGATGAGGTGGTCGAGCGGGCGTTGGCCAAGCAGCCGGCCGACCGGTTCGCCAGCATGCGGGACTTTGTGACCGCGCTGCGCACCCAGAGGGCGGGAGCGGCCGCAGAGCCTGTCCCGGTCGCGGCAACGCCCGCTTCTGCGGCAACACCGGACGCGGCAGCGCCGATCGTTCCGGCCGCCTCATCTCTACCCTCGGTCATCGTCGACGATTGGGAGGCGCCGGCCGCTGGGACGCCAGCTCCGACGCCGGCTTCTGCGACCACCGGCCCGATGCCGGCGTTCAAAGATGCGCCGCAAACCACGCGTCGCGACGAGTCGAGCGGCGAATGGTTCCAGCAAAAAGGTCCCTCGCTGGCGACCGCCGGATTCGAGGACGACATCGACGAGTTACCGGCGCCCAGTCGGATGCCGCTGTACATCGCGGTTGGCCTCGGTGGGCTCGTCATGGCGGTCGTTTTAACGCTGGCGCTGTGGCCTCATCCGCCGCGGGTCCCGCTGCGCGGCGAGGTAGTGCCGGCGGCGGCGACGCCGCTCTTGCCCGCGTCGGCTCCGCCGACTGCGCCGACTCCGATCGCGCCCTCCGCCGCGCCGGCCGTCGCCGTAGCAGCTCCAGTCAGCGCGCCATCAGCTCCCGCTGCCGCACCGTCTGTGGCGCCGGTGGTGGCGGCTCACGCGGTGGCTCAGCCGCCGGCCCTCGTCCCCTCGGCGGCCATCGAGCATCACCAGCCAGTGACGCCACCCCCGCCAGCGCCGGAGCCCAAGAGCTCCAAGCACCCGGCCGCCGCGCCGCCGACCAAACGCGACAAGCACGTCGCGGCCAACGACGAAAAAGATTTTCCGACGAGCGCGCCCGCGGCGGACAAAAAAGCGCCGCCGCCTGCAAGGTCGGAGACCAAAGAGAGCACCCAGAACAACGCCGTCCAGGCCGAGTTCTTCGTCAAGCTCGGTCGCCAGAAGCTCGGAGCCAGCGACCTTAGCGCCGCCGCCGCGAACTTCTCCAAAGCGCGCGAATACGACCCGCGCTCCGCCGACGCAGTGGCCGGCCTCGGCGAGGTGGCGTTCGAGCAGGGCGACTACAACGGCGCCGCCGTGCACCTCAAGCAGGCGCTGCGCATGTCACCCGATCGACCGCGCTACTTGGTTCTCCTCGGGCAGGCCTTCTACAAACTGGGCCGTCCCAAGGACGCGGTGAACGAATACAAGCGCGCGCTGCACAGCGATCCCAACAACCAAGAGGCGCAACGGTCGCTCGACGTCGCCGAGAAGAAGCTCAACGACTGATGGTGCTACCGCCGCTGTTTGGGCGGGGCGATGTAGCGGTCCCGCTCCGGTGCTCGTGCGACCGTCGACTCGCCGCTGTCGCGACGGTGTGAGACTTTGAGCGTCATCCGTCGATGCGACGCCTTCAGGGAGATGCGAGTGCGACCTACCGAGTCCGGGGTTCGCATGGGCGTGGCGCCCTCCACTGTTGTCTGTTGATCGATCGTGATCCGCGCCTGATCGGCGGTCAAGTTTATCGTCGGCAAAATCGCCGCAACAGGCGCACGCAGGCTGGCCATGCTAGATTTTAGGGATGCGGTCTCCCGTGGCGCACCCCGCCGTTGACGGCAATCTGCAGCCGCTGCACCTACCGCTGGCACCGCCGACCTCAAAGCGGCGTCGCCCTGCCGGTGATGTCGACGATGATGCTGTGGAGCAGGTCCTCGACGAGGATCAGGCTGATGGCAGCCATGTGATCGTCATCGATCTGGCCTGACGTGGCCGACCCCCCTCCGTTCAAGCCGTTGCGGGCGTCATTGGTATCGCTCGATCACGCCGGCGACTCGCGCGCGCCGTTGGCCACGCAGTCCGCGGAAAACGCTTTCCACGAGACGTTCGATCTCGTGGGTCTCGACGGAGATTCTGCCGGCGACGCGCTCGAGCTGAGCGTGGACGAGCGCGAGCCAGCTTTCGCTGTGCAGCCTGAGTCTTCGGCCGTTAACCCTTTTGCCGCACCGACCGTGCAGGCGTTCCACATGGAGCTCGATCATCCGGTGCCCGTGCCCCCAAGCCCCGCTGCGCCGCCGCTGGCCGACGATGGGCCGCTTTTGCCCGAGTCGGAGCCCGAGGAGTTCGTGTTCGAGCCGATCCCCGGCCGTATCGCCCAGGGGGCGTTGCGGCGCAATCCGGCGCTGCGCTTGGCTCTCGGCTTGGCGGTTGGATTGCTCGTCGGCTACATCGCTTCGGCTCCGTATGCCCGTCGTGTCGAGCGCCATGTCGCAGCGCTGCGCAGCGATGCCAACGTCGACCGCTACCGACCTCTCGAAGAGGCGCATCAGAACGCCGCGCGCCTCGATTCTGATGCCGACGACCGCGCCACCTCGGGTGCTTTCGCTGTCGGTGCGATCTGGCTCGTCTTGGGCGGGGCTGCGGTCTTGGTCTGGTACCGCTTTACGTAGACTCGACCTTGGCCAAAGCGGTCGCCTCGGCGGCGCGCTTTCGCTGCACGAACAGGGCGACGACGATGCTCAGGTTGTACAGGACCGTGAGTGCACCGGTCATCGCCAGCTGGCCGAAGACCATGTCGCCCGGAGTCAGCACCGCGCCGAGCACTGCAAAGATCACGATCGCGTAGCGGTTGAAGCGCCACAGCTGCCCGGCCGAAACGATGCCCATCATGGCCATCACTCCGAGCACCAGCGGCAGCTCGAACACCAGGCCGAACACGAGCAGCAGCGTCAGCGTCAGGCCCGAGATCTCGTCCATCGTGATCATCGGCCGCACGGTGAACGGCTCCGACAGCCGCAGCTTGAACGCGTGCCCCATGACGTCCTGGATGCGCCCCCAGTCGTTGGCCGCGTACCCGAGGAAGAAACGATAGCCGGCCGGCAGGACATAGAGATAGGCGAAGCATGCCCCGCCGACGAACAGGGTCACCGAAAGCACGACGAACAACAGGCCGTAGCGGCGCTCACGCTCGTACAGTCCGGGCGCGATGAACTTCCAGATCTCGCGAAAAATGAATGGCGAAGAAAGAACGACACCAGCAAGTAAAGAAAGCTTAAAAAGAACGGTAAATGCCTCATGCGGAGACAAAAAAACTAACTCCGCCTTGCCGAGGTAGCCGTCGTGCTGCCCGCGCGCCCAGGCGTCGAAAAACGGATTCACCAGAATGGCGAACAGCTGGATGCGGATCGCGTAGCAGACGATGGTCCCGAGCACGACGGCGATCGCGATGTTGCGCAGTCGCGTTCGAAGCTCGGCCAGGTGGCCGAGAAGCGGCATGCGGCGTTCGAGGTCACGCTCGCGCTCCCGCGCTGCGGCGGCCGGGTTTGGCGCGCTGCTTTGGGCTGGCTCTGCGCTCATCCCGCTTTTGCGGGCGTGGGTGCTTCGGGCGTGACAACTTCAGCCGGCGGACTGACCAGCTCCGGGGCGACGGCCACGATCGGCGCCGCTGCGGTTGCCGGCACAGCCGCGGGCAATGCTTCGGCGCGCTGATCGAGCGGCGTGCGCGCCACGGCGGTCTGTGGCGCCTTGACCACGTAGGGCTCGGGCTCGTTGCGCAGGGCCGCCTGCAGCTCGCGCAGCGGCGCCTTGACGTTGTCGTCGATCTGAAACTGCTCGCTGAGATCTTGCGTCGCCTTACGAAACTGACGGATGGCTTTTCCGAGGCTGGTGGCGACCTCGGGCAGCTTGGCCGGACCCAAAAAAATGAGCGCAATGATCAAAATCACGATCAGCTCGCCCATTCCCATACCGAACATGGGCGGAGTCTACGGCCGAGGTGGGCCATCGGCAAGCGGTCCGTCATGTACGATGCCGCCATGTCCCTCGACCTGACCGACCTCGAAAAGATCGATCGCATCGTGCGCAACGCCGTCAAGGACGAGCTCGTACCCATCGTGACCGACGACGAGCCCGTCGAGCTGGGGAATCGCTGGAGCGGCGGCAAAGTCGAGATCTGGCCGCGCGACGTGTCGCTCGGCGCCAAAGAGATCCCCATCGACGCCTTCTTCCACAAGATCGTCATGCTGCGCGATCGGCTGCGCGTCCTCGAGCAGCAGATCAATGGCCACGCCAAGCTCGACGCCGAGGACAAAGTGCATCTGCAGCAGTACATCACGCGCTGCTACGGCACGCTCACCACCTTCAATGTGCTGTTTCGCCGCAAAGAAGATCACTTCAGCGGCAGCGCCACCAAAGAGGATTGATCGCTACGACTGCTTTCCGACTTCCGACTTCCGACTGATCGATTTGCCGAGAGATTGACCGGCCGAAGGTCGATTTGCCCAAGATCGATCGGGGATTTGCCAAAGCGTGACGGGTGGCCGGTCGCCTTCTTTGTTCTTTAAAAAGCCGACACACCGCGATCACCGAAGCGGGCGCCACGCGGGAGGGGCCCCGCGGCCCGTAAATCGAGGCGTGACCATCCGGATCAGTGTGACGGTTAGAGCTCAGTTGTCGACGGACAGCTTCCCTCCTCGCGCCTGGTAGCCGAGACTCCTCGCGCGGCCGGGCTCGATCAACCCAAGTGAAGCCCGCTCTAGGTCTTTCGGCGTAGCCCTTCGACGTTGCGCACCAGCTCGGTGAAGCGCTGCTCCTGCCCGCGGGTCAGCTCGCGGAGCTGCTCGACCGACTGCAGAATCTGGTCACCGCCGCGCGCCTGCTCGCGCTGCGCCGAATTGAGCTGCGTGACCATCTCCGAGATGCTCTCAATCGACTTGGTGATCTGCTTGGAGCCGCGCGTCTGCTCCTGCGAGCTGCGCTCGACATGCTTGGTAATGGCGCGCATTTTTTCCGCCGAGCGGATGATCTGCTCGGAGCCGCGCGCCTGCTCCGACGTCGCCGACGCAATCTGCTGCACGGTCTCGGCGATCGAATGAATGGCGTCGGTGACCTGCTTACTGCCGCGCGCCTGCTCGACGGTGGCGCGGGCGATCTCGCGGACCATCTGCGTCGAGCGCTCGGCCGATTCCAAGATCCGGCGCAGCGCGTCTTCGGCCTGATGCGAAACCTTGACGCCCTCTTCGACCGAACGAGCGCCACGCTCGACGGCGCCAATCGCGTTCTCGGACTCTTTTTGCACGCTCTTGATGAGGTCCGCGATCTCCTTGGTCGAAGACGCCGAGCGCTCGGCCAGGTCCTTGATCTCGTCGGCGACGACGGCGAAGCCCTTGCCGTGCTCGCCGGCCTGCGCCGCGATGATCGCTGCGTTGAGCGCGAGCAAGTTGGTCTGCTCGGCGACGTCGTCGATGACCTCCAAGATCTTGCCGATCTCACCGATCTCGCGTCCCAGGTTCGAGATGATCGAGACCGTCTCTTCGGACGACACCTTGATCTTGTTGATGCCGTCGATGGTGTGGCCGATAGCCTGCGCGCCGAGGCTGGCAGCGCGCGACACCTCTTCGGACAGGCGCGCCGTTTCGTTGGCGTTGTTCTCGACCTGGCGAATCGAGATGTCCATCTCGTTCATCGACGACGACGTCTCTTCGGCGGTCGACGATAACGCCTCGACGTTCTTGGCCACCTCTTTGATCGAGAAGGTCATCTCCTCGATCGAGGTCGCCGACTCCTGCACGCTGGCGCCTAGGTTGACCATGTTCTCGGCCACCTCGTCGTTGGCCGCGGCCATCTCCAAGATCGACGACGACGACTCTTCCGAAGCGGCGGCCAACGTCTCGACCGACTGAGCGATCTGCTTGAGCGACGTGGTCATCTGATGTAGCGACGCCGCGGTCTCGTCGAGCGCCGCAACCTGACGATCGATGCTCAGCCGCACCTCGGCCAAGCTCCGCGTAACGTCTTCCAAGGTCCGCTCGTGAAAGCGCGCTTCGGACTCGACTGTCTCGAGGCGGCGGGTCGCGGAGTAGGCTAAGCCAACCGCGGGGCTGCACGCGGCGGCGACAATCAGAACTGCAAACAGCGACGCGTGGCGCGCATCCGGGAACACGCCGAACACGACCGCCAGCGCGATCAGCGGGACGAGCCCGACGAGAAGCCAAGTTGGTGCGCGAACCATAAGGCCGTCACTCTATCGCAAGCCGACGGCGGACGCGAAATTTGTGCGCCTCCACGGTTGGCCTACTTGGCGAGGCCCAGCGCCATTTGCGTTGGCGGGCCGAGGCGTACGGCGGTCACGTGGTGCGCGGCGAGCTCGGTTGCGACCTCATCCGTATAGCCCGCGGTCAAAAAGAGCTGCGTTGCCTCGGACTCGACACACAGCCGCACCAGCCCCGGCAGATCGAGCGAATCGCCGACGACAAAATGGTCTTGGTCGGCGCTCGTCGACTGTGGACCACCGACGGTCAGCACGGTCGACGCCACTGCGGGCAGCGGAGCTCCGCTCGGCCATAAGACGATCTCGCCGAGGGCGGCCAGACCGGCGGCGCGCCACGGAGCGACTTTGGGCAGCGCGACGCCGAGCTCACGATAGCTCGTCACGCGGGCGAAGCAGCGGCGGTGGGCACGTAGGGGGCCAGAGCTACCGAGCACTGCCGCCAGCTCGGCGACCAGCGCATCTGGCGCCACCACCACCACCAACCCCGACTCGGCATGCGCCGCGGCGGTCGTGGCCGCCTTGGCCAACCGGGCCAGCTCGCTCGTCGCGTCGGGCACCGCGCCACAGGCCGCATCGGGTGCATCTACAATCAGCACGTCACACGCCGCGGCTTGCCTCGGCTCCGCAGTCAAACGCGGCGCGACGACGGTCCGCCCGGCGTACAAGAGACGACGCCCATCGAGCTCGATGCGCAGCTGCGCCGAGCCCGGCAGGCGCCCCCCCGGCAGCAGCTCCAGTCGGGCTTTACCAAACGAGAACGGCCGGCGGTAGGGCGTGATCA
>JBBQIO010000080.1:0-9972 GCA_038325015.1 Polyangia bacterium | reverse complement strand
CGGTCGCTGGGCGGCTTCTCCGGCGGCATGAAGCAGCGCTTCGGCATCGCGCAGGCGCTCATTGGTCAGCCCCGCCTGATCATCGTCGACGAGCCCACCGCCGGCCTCGACCCTGAGGAGCGCAATCGCTTTCACAACCTTTTGGCCGAGATCGGCCAGGAGGTGATCGTCATTTTGTCGACGCACATCGTGTCCGACGTCGCTGATCTGTGTCGGCGGATGGCCATTTTGGCCGGCGGCAAGATCATCGCCGAGGGCGAGCCCGACGAGCTGGTGCGCGCGCTCGATGGCCGCATCTGGCGCCGCGCGCTCGACGGTAGCGGCGCGGCTACGACCGACGAGGCCGCGCTGGCCGAGCTGCGTAAACGCCACCAGGTGATCTCGACCCGGCGCAGCGCGGGTCGTACGGTTGTTCATGTACACGCGCCGAGCACCGAGTCGCCCGGCGAAGGCTTTACGCGTGTTGCCGCCGACCTCGAGGACGTCTATTTTCTGGCGCTGGACCAGGCGGCGCAGGCTGGGCAGGCGAGCCAAAAAGAGCAGTCGTCTTGAGCTCGATGGCGACGATTTTCCAGATCGCGCGCTTCTCGCTCCGGCAGCGCAAACGCATGGTCTCGACCTACATTTATGCGCTGACCTATTTCGCCATCGCGTTTCTCATGGTGAGCGCTGCGGGCGGTGCCTTTTCCGGTATTGCCGTCGGTATGGGCGACGAGAAGGTGTTCGCCAACTCGCCAGTGTCGCTCTATCACTTCATCACCATTGGCAGCTATCTCGGCTTGCTCATCACCGCCGGGATTTTCGGCCAGGCGGTGTACCAGGACTTCGAAACGCGCTCCGACGCGCTGTTCTTCACGACGCCGATTTCGCCGCGGCAATATCTACTCGGCCGTTTTCTGGGTGCGCTGGCGCTGTCGCTGCTTTTACTGAGCATGTTGGCGCTGGGTGCCGCGGTGGCGGTAAAGATGCCGTTCGTCGAACGCGCCGATTTCGAGATCGCGCCGCGTGGCTCCTATCTATGGCCCTATGTGATTGGCGTTCTGCCCAATCTCCTGTTCACAGGCGGGCTATTTTTCTCGATGGCCGCGCTCGGCCGGCGAATGATGCCGGTGTACATCGCCGCGGTGCTGTTGCTCATCGGTTATCTGGTCGCTGGCAGCTTGGGCACCGAGATCGAGCACCGCTTCATCGCCGCGCTCGTCGATCCGTTCGGCAGCCGCGCGGCCTCGATGGTCACCGAGTACTGGACGCCACTTGAACGCAACACCCGTCTGATGCCGCTGACCGGCGCGCTCTTTTACAACCGCCTGATCTGGTCGGCGGCCGGCCTCGCGCTTTTTGTCGTCACGACGCTGCGCTTTTCATTTACCAGCGACGGGCAGAGTAGTCGATCGAAGAAGAAGGGAGTCGCCGAAGCGGCGGTGACGGCGGGACAAATTGAACCGGTCGCGCTCGATGACCGCGGTCGCGGTCAGCTGTGGGCATTGACGCGCATCGCCTTTGTCGAGACGGTCAAAAATATCTATTTTTTCATCATCGCATTGGCCGGCGTGCTGTTCGTACTCGTGCTGGCGCACGACCTGGGCAGTATTTACGGGACCAATACCTATCCCTTGACCTACGGCGTTATTGAAATGACGACCGGCGGCTTTTCGCTGTTCGGATTGATCTTGGTTACTTTTTATTCGGGTGAGCTGGTGTGGCGCGAACGCGATTTGGGCATGGATCAGCTGCTCGATGCCACGCCGCTACCGACGTGGAAACCGTTCGTCGCCAAGCTCCTGGCGCTCGGGCTGATGCAGCTGGCATTGGGTCTTTTGGTGGTGGTCCTGGGCATCGGCATTCAGACGTTCAAGGGATATTACCGCTACGAGCTGGGACTGTACGGCAAGTACCTGGCGATGAATGTATTCAGTGGCCTCTTGATCGTCGTGCTGGCGGTCACCGTGCAGTCGATTGTGCAGCACAAGTACGTCGGACATCTGCTGATGGTTCTTTATTATGCGCTCTCGACCTTCATGAGCGCGCTCGGTCTGGAGCATCACCTATATCGCTACAGCGATACGCCGTCGTTCGAATATTCGGACATGAACGGCTTTGGCGAGTTTTGGAAGCCGGTCTTGTGGTTCGACGCCTATTGGGGCTGCTTGGCCGTGCTGTTGGCCGTCGCTGCTCGTCTGTTCTGGGTGCGTGGTGTCGACCAAGATCTAAAATCGCGCTGGGCACACGCGCGCAATCAGTTTCACGGGACGATTCGTATGGTCGCCGGTGGCGCGTTGCTGGGTTTCATTGGGTTCGGCAGCTTTATTTTCTACAACACCAACATTCTCAATAAATACCGCGACAGCCATCACGAAGAGGTGCAGCAGGCGAGTTACGAAAAGAAGTATCGACACACGCTGGCCGACCCGCAGCCGAAGATCACGGGGGTCAATATCGCAATCGACCTCCGTCCGGACGACCCGTCCGGCCGCGCACGTGGAACGTTGCAGCTCAAGAACAAAAACGCCGTTCCTGTTTCGACGGTATGGATCAACCTGCCCGACCAGGCGCAGATCAGCGTGCTACGCGTCGGAACGACCGACGCCAAACGGCAAGACGCCGAAATCGGGCTCTACCGGGTGATGCTCGCGCCGCCGCTTGCGCCGGGCGCAGAAACGACGCTCGATTTCGATATCGAATACGCCGCGCGCGGGTTTCGCAACGGCGGGTACGCGACTGGCATCGTGGCCAACGGCACGTTTCTCAACAGCGAAGTATTGCCCTCCTTGGGGTACTCGGAAGACGCCGAGCTGTCGGAAGAAAAGGTGCGCAAGAAATATGGTCTCCCTCCCAAGGAGGAGCTGCCCGATCTGGACGACGCCAACGCGCGTCAGGTCAATGAGCTGCGCCAGGACTCGGACTTCGTCACGTTCGAGGCCACGCTGAGCACGAGCCCGGATCAGATTGCCATCGCGCCCGGCCTTTTGGAAAAGCAGTGGAGCGAAAATGGCCGTGCTTATTTCAAATACCGCGCCGAGCGGTCGATCTTGAACTTCTTCAATATTTCGTCGGGCCGTTATTCGGTGCGTCGGGATCGTTGGAAGGATGTGGCGCTCGAGATTTATTACCACCCGGGTCACGAATACGATCTCGACGCGATGATGAACGGACTCAAGGCCTCGCTCGACTATTACACGCAAGCGTTTGGTCCCTATCAAGCCCATGTCCTCAGGATTTTGGAATTTCCCCGCTATCAGCAGTTCGCGCAGTCGTTTCCCAATACCATTCCCTATTCCGAAGGCATCGGCTTCGTCGCGCGGGTGGACCCCAAGAGTGACGAGGATGTCGACTATCCGTTTTATGTCACCGCGCACGAGGTCGGCCATCAGTGGTGGGCGCACCAGGCGGTGCCCGCACGCGTTCAGGGGGCGTCGCTCCTGGTCGAGACCATGGCGCAATATTCCGCGCTTATGATCATGAAACACGGTCGCCCCGTGTCGCAGATGAAGCGATTTTTGAAATACGAGCTTGATCGCTATTTGAGTGGGCGAGCGATAGCGACCAAGACGGAAAAGCCTCTCATCCGCGTCGAGTCACAGGCTTACATCTATTATCGCAAGGGCTCAGTCGTGATGTACGAGCTGCAGGATTTGGTCGGCGAGGCTGCGCTCAACGCGCAGCTCCACCTGCTGATCGAGCGGGTCGGGCAAAAGGGGCCGCCCTATACGACCGCACGCGACCTGTTGGCGGCATTCACTGCCGCGACGCCCGCGGAGATGCGCTACGCCATCGCCGATCTGTTCGAGACCATCACGCTGTATGAAAATCGCGCGCTCAGTGCGACCGCCCAAAAGAGCGGCGAGACGAGCTACGAAGTGCGCGTCCATCTATCGGCCAAAAAAGTCCGCGTCGGCGAGGGTGGCGTCGAGACCGAAGTGCCGATGAACGATTTCATCGATGTCGGGGCGGTCGACGAAAAGGGCGCGCTCATCGGCAGCGAGCGGCGGCGCATCGTCAGCGGGCAGAGCGACGTGGTCTTCATGGTCCCGCGCAAGCCTTACAAAGCCGGCATCGATCCGCTCGACAAGCTCATCGATCGCAAACCGGATGACAATCTGATCCCGGTCGAAATCAAATAGTCAAAAGGGCGCGCAGACGCTCCAACGCGGCAGCGGATTCAGCAAAAGGCTGCGCGCCTTTTTCTGCGCGGAACCAGGTCCGCTGCCGGCGCGCATATTGCCGCGTGGCTCGGGTGATCGCCGGGGCGAGCTCATTTTGCGCCAGCACGCCGTCGATACATTCGCCGGCCTGGCGATAACCGACGGCCTGCAAAAGGCGGCTGCCGGGATAAAGAGCCCGCAGTCGCCCAGCCTCCTCGACCAAGCCGGCGTCGATCATCTGCGTCGCGCGCGCGGCAATGCGCAGATCGAGCCACTCGCCCGGCGGGTCGAGGACGACCACGGGGAGCTCACGTCGGACGGTCTTTTCCTGGGCGGCGTAGTGTGCCGACAACATCTGACCCGTCAGCGTGTAGACCTCGAGCGCGCGAATGATGCGCACCAGATCCCGCGGCTGAATACGCGCCGCGCTGGCCGGATCGGTCGCGCTGAGGCGGGCATGCAAAAGGCCCGGCTGAGTCGCCTCCTCGTCGGCGAGCTGGCGACGGAGTGCTTCGTCGCGCGGCGGCGCGTCGACCAGGCCGAAACGTAACGCGCGCAAGTACAGACCGGTCCCGCCAACCACCAGCGCAGCGTTGCCGCGGCCGGCGATTTCGCGCAACGCCGCTTCGGCGCGCCCGGCCCATGCGGCTGCGGAGAAGGGATCGTCGGGGTCGACACAGTCGACGAGGTGGTGCGGCACGCGCCTGCGCTCGTCCTCGCTCGGCTTGGCGGTGCCGATGTCAAAGCCGCGATACACCTGCATCGAGTCGCACGAGACGATCTCGGCGCCAAACTCCTCGGCCAGCGTCATTGCCAGACGGCTCTTGCCCGACGCTGTCGGCCCGACAAGCGCGACTGCGACCGCTGGCACCACTGGCACGCCTGGCACGGTTACCTGCCGAAGCGGCGTTCCAGCTCGCTGGTCGAGATGCGCAGCAGCACCGGGCGGCCGTGCGGACAGTGGGCGCGAAAATCGATGCCGTCCATCGACTGTAGAAGCGCGTTGGCCTCGGCTGGGCCGAGCAGATCACCGGCGCGCACCACCGAATGGCAGGCCATGGTCGCCAGCAGGTGATCGAGCCGGTCGGCGACCAACTCGGTCTGTCCGTCGGCCTCGAGCTCAGTGAGCACCTCGGCGACGACGCGTGCCGGCGGCGCATCGGCCAGCACCTCGGGCAGCGCGCGCACCTGCATCACCCATTCGTTGCCCACGCTCGGCTGCGGCGCCAGATCGAACCCGAGCTGCGACAACAGGGGCGCTTCGTCGACCGCGAGGGCGTATTGCGCGGCGGTCAGCTCGACGGTGGCGGGCAAAAGCAGGCGCTGCGTGCGCACCTTTTGCCCGTGATGCGCCTCGCGCAGCCGGTGATAGGCGACGCGCTCGTGCGCCGCATGCTGATCGATGAGCACCAGCTCGCCGGGCGCCTCGCATAAGAGATAGGTGCGGTCGAGCTGACCGATGTAGCGCAGCTCGCCGAAGAAGCGATCCTCGGGCGCGGGAGCCGGGTTTCGCGCCCCACGCGGCGCCCCAGCCTCGGCCGCCTCGACCGCCGCTGACGGATCGAGCCCAGCCAGATAGCGGGAGACATAGGCCGGCTCCGGCGGTGGGCCGCGCTGTGCATCGACAGTGCTCGCTCGCGGTGGCGCGAACAGGCTCAAGGCCTCGGCGGCGCGTCGACGGTGCGATTCGTAGCCGCTGCTACCTGCGCCGCGCGGCTCGTTCGGCCCCGATGCATCCGGCGGCAGCGATTGAATGGTCAGCCCTTTGCCAGCGACCGGCTCGCCGATCCACGGCAGTGGGCTGCGCGACGTCGTGGCCAAAATGGTATGGCGCACCGCCGCATAGACGCGGCTTGCGTCGGCAAAGCGCACCTCGAGCTTTTGCGGATGGACGTTGATGTCGACCTCGTGCGGCGGCACGTCGATGAACACCGCCGCGAGCGGATAGCGCCCACGCTCCAGCAGCTCGCCGTAGCCCATGGTCACGGCATGCAAGAGGCCACGGTCGCGCACGAAGCGCTTTCCAACGAACAGATAGGTGCCGCGCGCGGTCGACGCACTGTCCGACGGCGAGCCGAGGTAGGCGCGGACCTTGATCGGGCCCTCATTGGCATCCGTCGGCGTCGTCGGCCAGAGGCGAGCCGGCGCCTTGTGTCGCCCGAGCGCAGCGCGCGCCCGTTCGAGCTCACTCTTGTGCGGCAAGAGCTCGAGGCTGACGCGGCCTTCGGAGCGCAGCCGAAAGTGCACGTCGGGATGGCCCAGCCCGAGCCGCAGCAGCGCATCAACCACGTGCGCGGCCTCGGTGGCTTCGGCTTTGACGAACTTGAGCCGCGCCGGCACATTGGCGAACAGTCCATGCGCCTCGACCGTGGTTCCGACTGGCGCTCCAATCGGACCGGAGCGCACGATGACGCCGCCCTCGACCTCGATGCGATAGGCGCCGTCCGCGTCTTGGGCTTCACGACTTCGAGTGGTCAACGTCAGGCGTGAGACCGCGGCGATCGAGGGCAAGGCTTCACCGCGAAAACCGAGCGTGCGCATGCTTTGCAGGTCCGTGATCGCGCGCAGCTTGGAGGTGCCATGGCGTTTGAGCGCCAGGTGCGCATCCTCGGGCGACATACCCATGCCGTCGTCGGTCACGACGATGCGTCCGAGGCCACCGCGCACGATTTCGACGTCGATGCGGCGGGCGCCGGCGTCGAGCGCGTTCTCGACCAACTCTTTGACCGCCGCGGCCGGACGCTCCACCACCTCGCCGGCGGCGATCTGGTCGGCCAGCTCAGCCGGCAAAATGGCGATGCGCGAAGTCATAGGCTGGCCGCAACCACTACCACAGCGTTCGTCGCTGCGGGAGCCGGCGCCCCTTGCTGCGCGTGGACCCATCGATTAGCGTAGCGGCCACATGACGACGAAGCCGAGCCCGCCGAAAAAAAGCGCCGACAAGACGACGCCCAGCAAACGAGGCGTATTGTCGAGCGCGCTGGTGCAGCGACCGACCTACGATCCCGAGCAGCGTGTAGTCGCGGTCACCGGCGCCTACAGCTACGTCGGCGCCGAGCTGATCAAGCGGCTCGAGCGCGACCGTCGCTACTACAAAGTGCTGGCGGTCGACATCCGCAAGCCGACCTTTCCCTTGCATAAGACGCAGTTTCACAAGGTCGACTTGACCATCCCGACGGCCGACGCGGATTTGGCCTCGCTGTGGCGTCGCGAAGGTGTGGACACGGTTGTGCACGCGGCTTTTTTGGCGGCCCCGACGCACGCGGCGGCATGGGCGCACGAGCTCGAATCGATCGGCACGATGCACGTCCTGAACGCTGCGGCCGAGTGTCAGGTGCGCAAGCTGGTCGTCTGGTCGCAGACGCTGGTCTATGGCGCGCACCCGCTCAATCCGAATTTTTTGTCCGAGGAGCACGAGCTGCGCGGCGAGGCCACCAAGTCGAGATACGTGCGCGACAAGGTCGAGGTCGAGCGCCAGGTGCGCCGCTTTCGCAAAGAGAACCCCGAGACCGTGGTCACCGTCTTGCGCACGGCGGCCACGCTGGGGCCGACCATTCGCAACTTTGCGACGCGTTTTTTTGCCCGCCCGGTGGCACCGCTGCTGATGGGCTACGACCCGTTGATGCAGTTTGTGCACGAATCGGACGTCACCGATGCGTTCGTCCGCGCCGTCGACGGCGACCTGTCGGGCGAGTTCAACATCGTGGGCCACGGGGTGCTGCCCTACTCGACGATTCTGGCCATGATGGGCAAAGTTCCGCTGCCCATGCCGCACTTCGTGGCCCATCCGATTTCGCGCTTACTTTGGGCTTCGCAGATTTTCGACTCACCGCCCAATTTCTTGGATTTTCTCCGCTTCCTTTGCGTTGCCGATGGTGCCAAGGCAGAGCGCGTGATGGGCTTCGCGCCGCGCTACGACATCAAGGCAATCATTCACGATTTCCTAGGGCTTGCGCCGCACGCCCAGGCCGCTGCAGCAACACAAGGGTAGGGGGACGGGATGGCCACGAAGCCGATTTTGGGAGACGATCCATTCGCGGAGCCAAGCGACAAAAAGGCGCTGTCGCCAGCGCCGACTGCACCGAGCGATGCGGCCGCCGTGCCGCGCCGCGTGGCAAAAAAGCGCCCGTCCGAAACCGATCCACCGGAAGTCGCGACCGCACTGCCGGCCAACGAGGCCGCGACCGCAGCGTCGAACCCACCCTCGCCGCCGCCCAATCCGCCGGCCGCCTCCGCCGAAGAGCATCCACCGTCGGAGTACGGGCCGTCGATCGATCGCGCGCCGACCTCGCCGAGTCGCCCCGGCATCGCCCAAGAGGTGTGGCAGGCCGGCAAGAGCGTTCGCGATCGGCTCCTGCCCAATCAAAGCGCCGAGGCCGGCCTGGCGGGGCAGTCGCCGCGTACCGCGCTCCCGCTCGAGTTCATCTGGAAGCGTTGGCGCGAGCTGGCGATGCGCGATCGCTCCGACGTGGTCGATGAATTCGGCCGCGATCCCGAGGTCGCGCGAAAGATCGAGCCGCTCCTCGAATTTCTCTATCGCACCTACTTCCGCGTCGACGTGCGCGGCGTCGGCCATATTCCCGAGGAGGGGCGCGCGCTGATCGTGGCCAACCACTCGGGCACACTGCCCTACGACGGCGCCATGATCATGCACGCCGTCCGCCAGGAGGAGCCGCACCGCGCGGTGCGCCCGCTGGTCGAAGATTTCGTCTTTCACTTTCCCTACCTCGGCACGCTGATGAACCGCATCGGCGGCGTTCGCGCCTGCCCGGAAAACGCCGAGCGACTGCTCAACGAAGATCAGCTGGTGGCCGTGTTTCCCGAGGGCATCAAGGGAATTGGCAAGCTGTACTCGGAGCGCTATCAGCTGCAGCGCTTCGGCCGCGGCGGCTTCATCAAGCTGGCGCTCAAGTGCGACGCGCCGATTGTGCCGACGGCGGTGGTCGGCGCCGAAGAGATCCATCCGATGCTCTCCAAGGTGACGTGGCTGGCCAAGTCAGTGGGCATTCCATACCTGCCGATCACGCCGACCTTTCCGTGGCTCGGGCCGCTCGGTCTTTTGCCGATGCCGTCCAAGTGGTTCATCGCCTTCGGCGAGCCGATGTATTTCAACGCCGAGTACGGCGCCGAGGGGGCCAACGATCGCATCTTGGTCAACAAGCTGGCCGAAGAGGTACGGCGGCGGATTCAGTCGATGATCGACGAGCTCTTGAAGACGCGAAAGTCCGTGTTGTTCGGGTAGACCTTACGGCGCGTCGGTCGGCGGATGGTCGACGGTGACTTTGTCGGCCAGTCGCTTCGAGATGTGCACCTGGCTGTGATCGTCGACGACCACGGCGCCGACATCGTCGAATTTTTCGACCAGCGCCAGCCCCTTTTGCCAACCGAGGATGAACACCGCGTCGTCGAGCGCGTCGGCTAAGAGCGCGTTGGGCGCATAGATCGTCACCGACCGTGAGCGCGTGGCCGGATAGCCGGTCGTCGGATCGATAATGTGGTGGTAGCGTTTTCCGTCGACGAAAAAGGAGCGCTCGTAGTCGCCCGCCGTCGAAAACGCGTGGTTGGTCAGGCGCATCACGGCAAACCACTGGTCGCGTTCGCCGCGCGGATCGCGAATTCCGGCGGTCCACGGCTGGCCGCCTTTTTCGCCCGCGCACATTAGATCGCCGCCCGCTTGGACAATCGCATTGGGAAATCCAGCGGCGCGCAGCACCTCGGTGGCCCGGTCAACGGCGTACCCTTTGGCGATTCCGCCGAGGCCGATGCCCATGCCTTTGCGCCGCAAAAAAACCGTGCGCTTGGCGTGGTCGACGACGAGCTGGCGGTAGTC
>JBBQIO010000079.1:0-9975 GCA_038325015.1 Polyangia bacterium | reverse complement strand
GGGCTTTCGACAGCCGCCTCGACTCGCTCGCTGCGTTGCACTGCCCTCAAATACAGACAGTATTCGTCGGACAGTGCGCCTTGCGCCCGAGCCGATCCGGCAGCCGCAAGCTCCACACAATTAACCGGACAGCACACTAGTTGACGTGGGACTCACCGCACGACGACGCACTGACAACAAGGAGAGATATCGATGATCACTGCTGCTTCCCTAGTCAACGGCATGACGCGCCACGGCTGGACCGTCGAGCCCACCCGTGATCCGGCCCGTGTCGATGCGCGTGTCTCCTACCAGGGAGCCACGGATCGGCTGATCCTCGAGCATCGAGGCGAAGGGCAGATTTGGCTGTGGATGATCTCGCTCGACGAAAAGCGTTGCGTGGGATTGGGCGACTCGGCGCAGGAGCAGGCGCTGGACACCATCGCCGCCATGCAGGATGAGATCTCGGTCGACAAGTTCTTCGACGTTTACCTCAAGCTGCAAAAAGTCTGCTCGCCGGCGATCATGGCGTGGGAGCAGTTTCAAAAGGGGGCAGACGGCCTGAGCGAGAGCTACGGCGTCGAGCTGCTCTTCGAGAAGACTCCCACGCTGGCCTACGACGCGATCGAAAGCGCATTAGCGGCGGAGCTCCCGGGGGTTCGGCGCCTGGCCGCCGGCCACTGGGCTTTGCCGTCGGGCAGCGAGTTGGCCGTTCGTAACGTTTCGGCACCGCGGCCTTTCCAAAATGCGTTGGCTCAAACGTGGAACTGGGGCGACGCCCAAGAGGCCGTCGAAGAGGTCAAGCAGGCGGTGCTGGTGACCGACCTGGTGGCGGGCGGGGTCCCGCGCGCTGAGCGGGCTGCGAATTTTTTCAAGCTGCTTCGGGTGGTGCTAGCCGAGCACTCACCAGCGGCCATCCACTGGATTCCTAGTCAGCGCCTCGTCGATCCCGAGTGGCTGGATTCGGTGCCGGCAGGCAAAGAGTTTCTCGTGATTCTCAACATCCGCTACTTCCGGTCTCCGCCCTTTCACTTCATGGACACGCGTGGGCTCGATGTATTCGGTCTGCCCGATCTCGAATGCCGCTTCATCGATTTCGAGCCGGGCCAGATGAGCAAGTGCCTCGGGACGATCGCGCGATACCTGTGGGACAAGGGCGATGTGTTCGAGGAGCCTTCGGACACGATGGACGGGATGAGCGACGAGCCGTGGACAATCCTGCACGAGCTCTCCTCCATGGAGCCGGTGCGGGTCGTGCTCAAAGTGGTGGCCGGTCGCAATGCGATTGATTCGAAGGCCGCTGCCGGCGACGACGACGGTCACGACGACGAGGACGCTGAAGACTAGCCAGTCTCGACCCGGTCGCCTGCACTGCGGACAGACGCCACTACTTACGCAATGGCGCGTCGCTCGTTCCGGTGATCGAATCCTCCCGCGACACCGGACGCGGCATCGTCGAGGCTTCCTTCTCGGCGCGCTCGTGCAGCAGCACTTTACGCCCCGTCGAAAACTCGACATCGATCTTGCCCGGACCTGGGCGTCCGACGACCAGCCCCACGCCGAACTGCGGATGGCGAACCGCCTCGTCGACCGAGTAGCGCGACGCGGGGGAATAGTCGCGCGGCGTCTTGCTCGTCAGGCGCGTCGAGAGCGTTTCAGTCGGCGCCGCTTCGGGCGTGGCGATCGAAGCGCGGCGCGGACGCGTGGTCGACGCACCCGGGCGCCCGACACGAAACTGATGTTGCTTGTGACATCCGAGGCACTCGACCTTGGCCGGCCGGCCGCCCAGAACCGCGACGATGACGTGGTCTTTGATCTGCTTGCAGTGCGTGCACCACGATTCGGTCTCGCCGCCTACTTTGTACGCATCCATCTTTGGATCTTAGCAGGTCCGTGCCACGCCGCTGCACGCGCGATGTGCGATCAGCGTGATCGGCCAGGACCCTTGGAGGGTCGGCCTGGACGATCGGAGCGCGTCGGCGCTTTGGACGATCGGGGCCGCGCTTGCAATTTGGGCGGCACCTTGGCCCGTGCATTCGCTCGCGCCTTTGCCTGTGGGCGACCGGCCGGCCTGGCAGGGGCCGTCGGGCGCCGCTGTTGCGGGTGTGCAGCCTCACTGCGCTCGTGCTCGGCATCGCCGCCGCCAGCCAGGCCGGCGATCTTGCGCAGCGACTTGATTTCGCGCGGGGTCAGATGGCGCCAACGGCCTATCGGAACGTCGACGGTTTCGAGCCCAGCGTAGCGGACGCGCTCGAGCTTGGCGACCTGGAAGCCGAGCGCTTCGGCCATGCGGTGAATCTGCCGATTCTTGCCCTCGCGCAGGGTCACTTCGAGCCAGGTGTTGTGCCCGCCTTCGCTCGGTCCGACCCACACCACGTCGGTCGGATCGGTGCGCGACCCATCGTCGAGCCGCACCCCTTCGGACATGGCGCGCGCGATCTCACGACCGGCCTCGCCGCGCAGCTTGACACGGTAGATCTTCTCCACCTCGTTGCGCGGGTGCATCAGGCCGTTGGCGAGATCCCCGTCGTTGGTCAGAAGCAAAATGCCTTCGGTATTGAAGTCGAGCCGCCCGATGGGAAAGATGCGCGCTTCGATCTGGCGCACCAGCTCCATGACCGTCGGGCGCTTCTCGGGATCGGAGAGCGTCGTCACATAGCCGCGCGGCTTATTGAGCAGCAAGAACACCGGCTCCTCGACGGCAACCTGCTTGCCATCGACGGCCACACGATCGCGGGCCGGGTCGACCTTGGACCCGAGCTCGTTGACCACCTTGCCGTTGACCCGTACGTGTCCGCCGACGATGAGATCTTCACCGCGCCGTCGCGACGCTACGCCGGCTTGCGACAAGAACCGCTGCAACCGCATCTCCATGGCAGGACCCCTACAATTCTTCGGTCGGTTCGGGACGGACGTCCTCGTCATCTGAGGATGATGCCGACGACGACGAGGCGCGAGGCGGCTCGCTCATGCCCGACTGGGCGCCGGAGCCCGCACGCTCGATCAGCCGATCGATCTCTTCGAGCTCGGCCGTATCCTCGGGCGCGTTGGACAGCTCGACCCGCGGCAGCGGGGGATGGAGCGGAGCCTCCGGGAGCGGGGCCTCGATCGTGCCTTCGGGCGCCGCCGCCTCGAGCGCTTCGACCTGCGCGCGATGTTCGTCGGACAGCTCGTGAAACTCGCGCAGGCTGGGCAGCCCTTTGAGATCGCTCAAGTTGAAGAACTCGAGAAATTCGCGCGTCGTTCCGTACAACATCGGACGGCCGGGCTCCTCTTTTTTGCCGAGGATGCGAACCAGCTGCCGGTCCATCAGCGTCTTAAGCGTGCCGCCCGAATCGACGCCGCGAATCTCGTCGATCTCAGGACGCGTGATCGGCTGGCGGTAGGCGCAAATGGCCAGCGTCTCGAGCTGCGATCGGGTCAGGCGGACCGGCTTTTGCGCCAGCAACTTTTGCACCCAGACGGCGTGCTGCGGATTGGTGCGGAACTGGTAGCCGCCGGCCACCTGGTGCAGCTGAAATCCCCGCGACTCCTGGGCGGTTTCGATGCGCGCGACGGCCTGTCGGATGAGGCCGAGATCGCGCTCGCCGAGTAGCTCGCCGAGTTGCTGCAGCGTCAGTGCCTTGTCGGCGGCAAACAGCAGGCTCTCGACGATGCTCTGAAGATGGACCAGCCGCTCGATGACCAGCTGCGGATCCGGTGCGCTGTCGCCAAACGGGAGCTCGCCAGTGAACATGGCCGGATCGGCCGGATCGACCGGATCGACCGGATCGATCGGATCGGTGAGCTCACTCGGATAGACCTGAGCAATTTGATCGATCGGTTCGGTCCGGTCGATCGGCTCGTTCGATTCGATCTGGTCGATCAGTTCGGCCGAATCCGGATCCCGCTCGTCGGGCTCACTCATCGATATTCCCCGTCAGCCAAAACCACGTCCTTGAGCTCGGTCGCCGCGCGGCTCACATAGATCGCGCCGAGCGCGTCCGCCTGCGTCAGCCGCACCAACTTCAGACGCGTCATCTCCAAAATGGCCAAGAACGTCACTACCACCTGATGGCGCACCTGACCGAGCGGCTGCGGCGCATCGACGAAGTCGAAGCACGACTCGAACGCGAACGTCCCCTCGCGATCCAGCCTTTCGACGAGCGCATTGATTCGGTCGGTGATTGAGACGCGATCGACCACGACGTCGTGCGACGCGGTGATTTTCGCGCGCGACAGGACGCGCTCGAGCGACTCGATGAGTCGAAACACCGGCACCTCGGCCAAGGGCGCCCCGCCCGGCAGGACGCGCATGCCGGCTACCTCTTCGGCGCTCGCACCCCGCGGCCAGACATTGCGCCCGGTGACCGGCCGCTCGCCCAGCTGGGCCGCGGCCGCTTTGTATTTTTGATATTCCAAGAGGCGCCGGATCAGCTCCTGGCGCGGATCGAGATCGCCGTCCTCGTCCTCGCCCTCGCCGGCCGCCAGCAGCTCGGCAGGATCGGGCGGGACCAGCTCGCGCGATTTCAAGTACGCCAGCGTCGCCGCCATCAACAGATATTCGCCGGCCACGTCGAGATTGAGCGCGCGCATCAGGTCGAGCATCTTCAAGTACTGATCCGTGATGAAGGCGATCGGAATGTCGATGATCGCCAGCTCGTGCTTCTTGACCAGGTGCAAGAGAAGGTCGAGCGGTCCCTCGAACTCGGGCAGCTCGATCTTGTACAGCGCTTCGAGCTCACTCGACGTGAGCTCGGACGGCGCGAGCGCGCTCTGGCTGCCGTGGGTTTCGTCGGTCATCGCCACAACTCGGGGTTGACGTCGACGCAAAGGCCGACGCCACCGTCGCGAATTTGCTGGGAGAGCTCGGCCGACATGAGCCGACTTCTATACCCCGACCGAGGCTCCTTGACCAGCAGCGCCGGCGACGGTCAGCGGTCGCACCGCGAGTAGCCGCAGCGCGGACAGCTCTCGCAGTTGCCCGCTCGCGCCATCATGGCGCTGCACTCCGGACAGCTTGCCGACGGCGCGGCCGCCGCCTCGTTCGCCTTCGGGCCGCCGAAGGACAGTACCTGCCCGGCGCGACTGCCGTCGCGGTAGACGGTCACCCCTTTGGCGCCCAGCCGATAGGCCTCTTCATACGCGTGCTGCACGTCCGCGACCGTCGCGTGGCCGGGGAAATTGATGGTTTTGGAGACCGCATTTTCGACGTGGCGCTGAAACGCCGCTTGCATGCGCACGTGCCAGCTCGGCGCGATGTCGTACGCCGTGACGAACAAACGCTGCACCTCCGCAGGCACCCCCGCCACCCCGGCAACCGAGCCGCGCGCCGCGACCTGCATCATCAACGATTCGGCGAACCAGCCCTCGCGCTGCGCCCGCGCCAAGAACTGAGGGTGCACCTCGGTCAGGCGCTCACCGTCGAGGATCTCGCGCACGAAGGAGACCGCGTACAGCGGCTCGATCCCGCCCGAGCAGCCGGCCAAGATGCTGATCGTCCCGGTCGGCGCGATCGTCGTGGTGGTCGCGTTGCGCCGCGGCGCGTGTCCCTCCTGACGCCAGCGCGATTCGTCCCAGCCAGGGAACGGCCCGCGCTCGACGGCCAGCTTTTCGGAGGCTGCGATCGACTCCCGCGCGATGAACCCGGCCAGCCGGTCGGCGAGCACCAGCGCAGCTTCGGAATCGTACGGCACACCCATTCGAATGAGCGCATCGGCCCATCCCATCACCCCCAGACCGATCTTGCGATTGCGCTTGGTGATCACTTCGATCTGCGGCAGCGGATAGCGATTGGCGTCGATCACATCGTCCAAAAACCGCACAGCGAGCCGCACCAGCTCGGCGAGTCGCGGCCAATCGAAATCGCCACCTTCGGCGAGCGCCGACGGCGATGCCACCAATTTGCTCACATCGATCGACCCGAGGTTGCACGACTCGAACGGCAGAAGCGGTAGCTCGCCGCACGGATTGGTCGCCTCCATCGGCCCTTCGGCCGGCGTCGGATTCGCGTCGTTGATGCGATCGATGAACACCACGCCCGGCTCGCCGCTTTGCCACGCCAGGCGGGTGATGAGCTCCCAGACGCGACGCGCCTCCAGCTCGCCCTCCACGACTCCACTGCGCGGATTGATCAGCGCGTAGCTGCCGCCGGCGGCGAGCGCGCTCATAAAGGCGTCGGTGATGGCCACCGACACGTTGAAGTTTCGCATCCGCGCCGGATCGCTCTTGGCAGAGACGAACGCCAAAATATCGGGGTGGTCGACGCGCAGAATCCCCATGTTGGCGCCGCGTCGCACTCCGCCCTGCTTGATGGCATCGGTTGCCGCATTGAATACATCGATGAAGGCGACTGGGCCCGAAGCCACGCCATGCGTCGACGCCACCAGATCGCCGGCCGGGCGGAGCCGGGAAAACGAAAAGCCGGTGCCGCCACCGGTCTGCTGAATCAGCGCGGTCCATTTGAGCGCGTCGAAGATCTGCGGCAGCGAATCGAGCACCGGCAGGACGAAGCAGGCCGCGAGCTGGCCAAGACCGCCCGGTCGCCCTGCGTTCATCAACGTGGGCGAGTTGGGCAAGAACTCGAGGCGCCGCAGCGCCTCGAAGAATCGCTCTTCTATAACAGAAGGCGAAAGCGGATCGTCAGCCGCGCCGGCTTCGACCCGGGCCATCGCGTGCGCCACCCGTCGCCACAGCTCGACCGCGGTCTCGCTCAGCGCACCGTGGTCATCGCGTAGAAGATAGCGCCGCGCCAAGACGAGCTCGGCGTTGGCGGTCAGGGCGTTCCCGTCCACATGGGCGAATGTGAGACTGAACATTCGCACAGTCAAGCCCTGAACTCTCTTTTTTCTCGGCCGACGCAACTCCTCGCCGCCCGGCCCGATAAAGCATTTTCGCTTTTGGACGAGGAGGTCCCATGCACACGAATCTTCGGTGGCTCGCAACAGTCGGCTTGGCGCTTTGCCTCTCGTCGTCGGCCTGGGCGGAGCACGCGCCCGCGCCCGACAGGGTCGCGCCCAACCCCGTCGAGCGAGCCCTGCGCGCGCGCTTCATGCCGTCAGTGTCGCTCTCCATCGCCTGGACGCTGTTGACCGAGCCACGGGCGCGCGGCCATAGCATGGCGGTCCTGACCACGTTGAGCTGGCCGCTCGACCGCGCGCTGCCGCGCCAGATTACGCCGGTGCCGGTGGAGCTGCCGTCGAAGTCGTCGTTCTACGAGCTCCTCGATCGGCTGGAGGCGGAGGCTGACCGCGACGATCGCGCGGATGGCGAGGCGCGCCCATGAGCCGGCCCCTCGTGATCACGGTTCTCGTCGTGCTGGCGGCGACCGCCCAGGCGCAGCCGCAGCGAGAGCTTTCAGTGGTGGACCTACAGCAGGCGGCGATCCGGCTGGCCGAGGCGCAGCCCGAGCGGGTGCATTCCTGGCAAAAACGGATCCGACGGGCCGCATGGGCACCGCAGCTACGCGTCTCGGGCGGCCGCGGCACCGGCGGCAACCAGATTATTCACGGACTCAACGGCCTCGACGAGCTCGCCTCGACGCAGAGCAATTCCTGGCGCTACGAAGCGACGCTGACCTGGACCTTGGAGCGCCTGGTCTTCGATCCCAACGAGCTCCGCGTCAGTCGCGAGGCGCAACGCGTCGCGCTGCACCGCGAGGCGCTGACCACGCAGGTTGCGCAGCTCTACTTCGCACGTCGCCGCCTCGTGAATCAGCTGGCGACCGCCGCCGTGGAGGACGAAATCGACGCAGAATTGGCGATCGACGAAATCACCGCGATACTCTCAGGGTTGACGGGCCTCGAATTGCCGTCGAGCCAACGCTCACGATGACGGAGCAATGTGAAAGCGGAGGATGACATGGCGGACCACGGGCACGGACGCGGCCAACCAGAGCGACAACATCCACGCTATGCCACCGACATCGATGTCGTCTGCGATCACCCCAAAGGGACGCTCGCCGGCCGGACCAAGAATCTGTCGCGTGGCGGTCTGTGCATGCTCGGCAGCGCCGGGCTCGCCGCGGGAACGCCGGTCACCCTGCGCATGTCCCTGGTGTTCGACGAGAATCAACGCTCCGAATCGCTGCAACTCGACGGGCGGATCGCGTGGTGCACGCCGCTCGGCAACGCGTTTCAGCTCGGCGTTCAGTTCGTCTCGGCGAACCCCGAAGCGCTCAGCTTTCTCGGACTTTTCATGCAGCTCGTGCAAGACGCCGACTCGGACGATGCAGGCAAGGCCAACGACGGCTTCACCTCAACAACCACCTTCCATTCCGAGGACCACGAGAGTTGACCCGCCTTCGAGCCCTTGTTTATCCGCGGACCGTACGCTAGAAGCACCCTATTCATGAGCCGTGTTTGACATGATCGCCACGCCGCTCCTGGAACGTGTCGGCCGACAAATTCGCGTCTGCGAGGAGCTGATCGACGCGCGGCTGCAGGTCGACATGCCGGGCATCGTGCAGGGCGTGCGGGCCCGCTTGGAGTCGCAGCTCCACCTTGAGCCAATGACCATCGAGCCGGAGCTCGCCGACCGGCGCGGACCGCTCCGCTGGGGCCGGGTGACGACGAGCGCGTGGCGCGCTCCGGGCCTTCGCAAGATCATCCTGTCTGCGGTCGACATGCGGCCGCTGGTCGAGGGGCTGGCGGTCGTCGTCCTGCCGGCTTTCGATCGTGCCGCGCCGATTTTCGCATGCGACCTGATGGCGCTACCGACGCAACTTTCGATCCATCTCGATCTGTATGGAGGCGCGCAGATTCGTCCGCTCCTCGATGGTGGCCTCGCGTCGCTCGACGAGTCGTTCGCCCGCCTCGGTGGTCATCAGAGCACCCCGTGGTCCGCCCATTTGCAGTCGGGCCATGGTCTGCACGCGCGGGTCAGTCTGCGCGCCATCGATGACTGCTGCACCGCGCTCAACGCCGGTCTGAGCCGCGCGGTCGAGATCCTGGCGTCGAGCCCCGCCGGTGATAGCACGGCTTGGCAGAAGCGCTTTTTCGAGACTTTTTCAGCGCACGGACCGAGCACCGGTCCGCTCGGTCGCCTGTTCGGCGCTGAGTTCGCCGAGCGATATGGCCGGCTGATGTTCGAATAGGGGCCGCACGCGGTTGCTGTTCGATTGAGGGTGCGGTACTACGGCTGCGCGCGGCGAGCGCGGGTGGGAGTCTTCGAATGCGGATCTTGAGGGCAAAATTTCGCAGCGGCGAAGACTTTCTCGGGCACTACCTCGACGAGCTACCCGGCGGCGGGCTGTTTTTTCCGACGCGCGTTGCGATGGCCGAAGGCGAACAGGTCGTCGTCGAGGTCCGCTTTCCGGCGCTGCGCAACAAGCAAATGATCCGTTCGACCGTCGCGTGGCGGCGCCCGGGCAAGCATCGCGAAAAAGTGCGCGCCGGGCTCGGTCTGCAGTTTCCCGTCGCCGAAGCGCGGCGCCGGGATTTTCTGCTCGCAGTCGCGCGCGGCGAGATCGTCGAGATGACCGCGCGTCGCCATCGCCGGCTCCCGGTGACCCTCGAGGCGGATTGGCGCGTCGTCTGTGAGCGCGACGGTCATCGATCGGCGATCGAAGACATCGGGCCGGGCGGTGCGTTCCTGCGGACCACCGAGTTTTTGCCGCCGGGCACCGAAGTGGTGCTCGACGTGACGCCGCCGGGTAGCCTGCGGCCGCTGGAGATCGCCGGCCGCGTGGCATGGACGCGCCACACCACCGGCGAAGAGGGCATCGGCATCGAATTCCGCGCCCGTGACGCGGGTGGAACGCGACGGCTAAAAGAGCTGGTCCGTCGTCTCGAATTGCTGGAGGCGGAAAGCGCGATGGACGGCCAAGACACACTCGCCGAAATCGCGTAACGCGCGAAGCGCGACGAGCCCCAGCGGGGCTTTGTATCTCCGACTTGTGGCAGATCTGAAAGGGCCAGAGGAACGGGTCCGGCAGATCGAAGCGGCTTGGTATCGCGGTCTAGGCAGAACGTGACGAAGCCAGATCGCCGGATCCGTCCCCCGGGCTTGAGCTCGAAC
>JBBQIO010000078.1:0-9979 GCA_038325015.1 Polyangia bacterium | reverse complement strand
CGACCGCGCAAGAGGGGCTGATCCGCAAGCGCGGCTGAGCCGGGCCAGCAGAAACGCGCGGTCAGGCGTTTTTCTTTTCGTCCTCCTCGAGGCGCTTGAGCACGGTGCGCAGGACTTCGATTCGGCCGTACCATTTTTTATTGGCGCCGATCACCGTCCATGGCGATGCGTCGGATGCGGTCTCGACGAACATCTCCTCGGCGGCGGCGACGTACGCGTCCCATTTCTCACGGTTGCGCCAATCCTCTTCGGTGATCTTCCAGCGCTTGTAGGGGTCCTGCTCGCGCTCCTTGAAGCGCGCCAGCTGCTCGTCTTTGGTGACTGCCAAGAAGATCTTGATCAGCGTCGCGCCGTCGTCGGTGAGCTGGCGCTCGAATTCGCGAATCTCTTCGTACGCGCGGCGCCACTCTTTTTTCTTGGCGAAGCCTTCGACACGCTCGACCAAGACGCGCCCGTACCAGGTCCGGTCGAACAGCGCCCAGCGTCCGTGCTCGGGCAGCCGCCGCCAAAAGCGCCACAGATAGTGGTGGCTCTTCTCCTCTTCACTGGGCGCGGCGATCGGCCACACCGAGAGGCCGCGTGGATCGAGCTTTTGCGTGAGCCGCAAAAGGGCGCCGCCCTTGCCCGCCGCGTCCCACCCTTCGAAAGCGATGATCACCGGCTGTCGCCGGTCGCGACGGCGCAGCTCGGCCAAGAGGATCTTGAACTGGAGCTCGGCGAGCTCGGCTTCGTAGCTCTTCTTGTCAATGATGGAGCGGTCGTAGTCGAGCTGGTCGAGGACAGCCATGCCGCCGATGTTACACTCCAGCCGTCGTTCGGAGAACCAACAAACCCGTCATGATCTCGCGCCGTCGCTTCCTTCGCAGCTCGCTTCTGTCCACTGCGCTGCTCGGCGCTGCCGCGCTGGTCGGACGGCAGCTCTCGGGCTATCGGCTCGATGCTGCGACAACTGCGAAATTGCGCGCACTGTCGCCCAAACAGTTCTTGGTCATGGCCGCCGTCGCCCGACGCATCTGCGCCAGCGACGATCCTGAAGCGCCAAGCAGCGACGACACCGAGTGCGCACTATTCATCGACAGCTACGTCGCGCGCCTCGAACCGGGCTTGCGCAAAGACGTCTGCGCGCTCATCGAGCTGGTCGAGCACGGCGCCGGCCCGCTGTGCGGCGTGGCCAGCCGCTTCACCCACATGAGCGCCGCCGCCCAGGATGCGACGCTCGACGCCTGGGCACACGGGCGCTTGGCGGTGCAGCGTCAGGGATTTCAGGCGCTCCGCTCGCTCGCGTTCATGGGCTACTGGCGGGACGTGCGCACCTGGCCGCTCCTCGGCTATAGCGGGCCGATGGTGACGAGGTGATCACGAGCGCGTGGCAGGCCTGCCAGGCGGGCGACCTGACGCTCGACGTCGATCTGTGCGTCGTCGGCTCGGGTGCCGGGGGCGCGATGGTTGCCGCCCGCGTTGCGGCGGCCGGGCACCGCGTCGTTGTCCTCGAGGAGGGCGGCCACCTGGGGCCGCGCGATTTCAATCAGCGCGAAGACGACATGCTGCCGCGCCTCTTCCAAGATGGCGGCGGGCGGACGACGCTCGACGGCGCGATCACCGTGCTCGGCGGCTCGGGGGTCGGTGGTTCCACAGTGCACAATACGAATTTGTGCAAGCGCGCTCCGGCCGAGCTGCTCGCCCGCTGGGGCCTGCCCGGCTGGACGTCCGACGCGCTCGCACCGCACTACGACGCGGTGGAAAAGCTGCTGTCGGTGACGCCGATCGGCGCCGAACGCATGAACCGCAACAACGCGCTCCTCGCGGCGGGTGCCAAGAAGCTGGGCTGGGCGGGCGGCCTGTTGTCGCACAACCGACACGGGTGTGTCGGCTCGGGTTTTTGCGAGCTCGGCTGCGCCTTCGACGCCAAGCAAAATGCCCTCAAAGTCCTCATCCCTGCGGCCGTCGCCGATGGCGCCACCGTATTGTCCGACTGTCGCGCCGAGCGCATCCTCGTCGCAGAGGACAAGCAAGGGGCCCGCGTGATAGGCGTGCAGGCTCGCGCGGTCAAGCCGGGCGGAATTCGCGGCGCCATGGTCCATGTCCGCGCCCGCGCGGTGTGTCTATCTGGCAGCGCCATCGGCTCGGCGGCGCTGGCACTCGACAGCGGTCTGCCGGATCCGGAGCGACGCATCGGCAAGAGTCTGCGCCTTCATCCCGGATGCGCCGTGGCCGGCGTCTTCAAAGAGACGGTCGAGGCGTGGTGGGGCATTCCGCAGAGCTACGAGGTCACGCAGCATTTGCAGTTCGCCGACGACAGCGCCAAGGAGCGGGCCTGGATTGTGCCGGCGTTCGCCCATCCGATCGGCCTGGCGACGTCGCTTCCTGGCTTCGGTAAAGAGCACATGCGCTGGATGCGCAACTACCCACGGCTGGCGGTCTTCTCGACGATGATTCACGATCGCACCTCGGGCACGATCGGCGTCAAGCATGGGCGCCCCACCATCGAGTACGTGCTCGAGCCGGCCGACCAACGCGCGCTGCTCTTCGGGCTGCGCGCCTGCGCCGAGCTTCTGCTGGCGGCCGGGGCCGAGCGGGTGCTCGTGCCGTTTGCCGAGCCGCTGGTGATCGAAGCCGCCCAAAGCGCGCGCGACCTTCTGCACATCGAAACGCATCGGTATCGGCCGCTCGATCCGCTTCTGACCGCGGTCCACCCGATGGGCACCCTGCCGCTCGGCACCTTGGTCGACACCGATGGACGCTACCGGCACGCGCGCAATCTGTGGGTCGCCGACGGCAGTTTGTTTCCCACCAGCCTCGGCGTTCCGCCGCAAATGTCTATTTATGCTGCGGCGCACAAAATCAGCGAGCCGCTGGCGCAGAGTCTTTCGTGAAGCCGATGATCGTGTTGGCACTCCTCGCCGGCTGTGCCGACGCGCGCGATGTGTTCCGCCCGTACGATGTGCCGGCGGCCGAGATCGCCGACGTCTTGGCGGTCGCGCCCTTGCCCCACCTCGAAGGCGCAATCGTCCTCGGCTGTCCCGCCGAGCCGGATGGCACCCCTTCGGATTGTCAGCGCTGCCGCGTCGATGCCGCCGTGCGGGCGTACGAGAAGCACGAGGTGCGCACGCTGATCTTCTCGGGTGCCGCGGCCCACTCCCCCTTGGTCGAGGCCGACATCATGGGCGACCTGGCGCAAAAAGAGGGTGTGCCGGCGGCAGCCGTGTTTCGCGAGGGGCGCGCTCTGACCACGTGGCAAAACCTGCGCTTCGCCAAGGCGATTGCCACTGCACAGGGGCTGCATCGCCTGCTCATCGTCTCGACCGCCGAGCACCTGCCGCGCGCCCGCAGAATCGCGCGTTTCTACGGGCTCGACGATGCGCACACCAGCTACCGCGCCTGCGATCGTGAGTGAGGGCTAGTGTCGGGCGAACAGAAAGAAAGCCAGGCCGAGCGCGAGCAAGAGCACGGCGAGCAGCGACAGGACTAGCGCCGAGCTGCTGCTCTTTTCGGCCAAGGTCGGCGGCAGCGGCACCTCGGCCACATCGACCAAAATCACGCTCATTTTCTGCTGCGCAAAAAACTTCTGCATTCGTTCTAGCAGCTTTTTATAGGCCAACCGATCGAGCGCCAGCGGGTCGCCTTTGAAGCGCTGCGCATGGGCTTGGGCCAGATTGTCGTAGCTGCGCAGCTCGGTGCGGTTGGTTACGCGGTTGGCCCAACCCGCGGTAATCGTCGCCGCGTGGTCCGACAAAAGCCGGATGTGTTGCACCGCCTGCGCGCCACCGCCCGTCGACGGACCATCGGGAGCGGCGAGCTCGACGCGATAGGAGCCGACCGGCTCTTGGGTCATCACCGCGTTGAACAGATCCGACAACGACAGGGCCTGCATGGCGAACCGTGTACGAACGCCGTCCTCACTCATTCAAACGGTCTCCCGCCCTCAATTTACTATAGCGTCCGCGTCATGCCCAATCGCCTCGCCCAGGAGACCAGCCCCTATCTCAGGCAGCACGCCGACAATCCCGTCGATTGGTATCCGTTCGGCGACGAGGCCTTTGCCCTCGCCCGCTCCACCGACCGACCGATTCTCTTGAGCATCGGCTACTCGGCCTGCCACTGGTGCCATGTCATGGCGCACGAATCGTTCGAGGACGCGGCCACCGCGGCGCTGATGAACGAGCGCTTCGTGTGCATCAAAGTCGACCGCGAAGAGCGGCCCGACGTCGACCTCATCTATCAGCAGGCGCTGCAGCTCCTGGGCGAAGGCGGCGGCTGGCCGCTGACCATGTTCTTGGTACCCGACGGCACGCCCTACTACGGCGGCACCTATTTTCCGCCCGCAGATCGCTTCGGTCGGCCGTCGTTCAAGCGCCTTTTGACCGGGCTGTCCAATGCGTGGCGCTCGCAGCGCCAAGAGGTGCTGGACAACGCCAAGCAGTTCGCAGGCGGCCTCAAGCACATCGCGACGCACGGTCGCTCCGCGAAAGCCGAGCCGATGATCGTCGACAGCGTCGACCGAGCCGCGGCCAAGCTTCTGACGCGCGTCGATCGCCAGCTCGGCGGGCTGGGCGACGCGCCCAAATTTCCCAATCCCAAAGCGTTCGAGCTGCTGTTGCGGGCGGCAGAACGGGCGCGCAAGCGCGGTGAGTCGAGCGATGCCGACGAGCTCGTCGATGCGGTGCGCGTGACCCTGGTCGGCATGGCCCAAGGCGGCATTTACGATCACCTAGGGGGCGGTTTCGCCCGCTATTCGACCGACGCCGAATGGCTGGTCCCGCACTTCGAAAAGATGCTGTACGACAACGCGCAGCTGCTCTCGCTCTACACCGAGGCCTGGCAGGTCACGCCGGAGCCGCTCTTCGCGCGCGCGGTCGCCGAGACGGTCGACTATCTGATCCGCGATCTGGGCGCCACCCACTCCGACGGAGCCAAAGCCGGCTTTTCCGCGGCCGAGGACGCCGACTCCGAGGGGGTGGAGGGAAAATTCTACGTCTGGACGCCGGCGGATCTGGCGGCGCTCCTGTCGCCTGAATCGGCGACGCTGTTCGCTCGCGTCTACGACGTCACGCACAAAGGCAACTGGAACGATCCGCACGGCCACGCACCCGCCGAGTCGAGCATCCTGCGGCGAAAGCCGGGCAGCCCGGCGCTGAGCGAGCGCGATGCGGTCGAGGTCGAGGCGGCGCGCGCGATTTTGTTTGCAGCGCGGCAAAAACGGGTGCGACCCGGGCTCGACGACAAAATCTTGGCCGGCTGGAACGGGCTCGCCATTGCCGGTCTGGCCGAGGCCGGCCGGGTATTTCATCTGCCCCATGCGGTCGACGCGGCGCGCGCCGCCGCCGACCTCGTCCTGACCCGCATGCGCGATGCAAACGGGCGTCTCTTGCGAACTCTGTCGCCCTCAGGCGAAGCCAAGCTGCCGGGCACACTCGACGATCACGCCGCAGTGGCCGACGGCTTGATCGCGCTCTACGAAGCCACCGGCGAGGCGCGCTGGCTCGATGAAGCACATGCCTTGACCGCGCTGTGCGTGCGCCTTTTTTACGCCGCCGACGAACGCGCGTTTTATCTGACGGCGACTGCCGATCCGCCGCTGATTCAGCGCCCGGTCTCGACGTTCGACAACGCGGTGCCCTCGGGGATGAGCCTGTGCATCGAGAATCTCATCCGACTGGGCGACGTCTACGGCGAGCCGTCCTGGCTGCACATCGCCGGGGACGTCCTCGAGTCACACTACGCGCGCGCGATGGAAAATCCGTTCGGTTTCGCCAACCTTTTGTGCGCCCTTGATCTCTATCTTTGCCGCCCGACCGAGATCGTGATCGCCGGCGCCGATTCGGGCGCGCTGTTGGACGTGGTCGACGGTATCTATCTGCCCAATCGCGTCTTGATCCGCGCCGCCAGCACGGCCCCGGCCGGACTTGCCCCGCTCGTCGCCGGCAAAGTCGGCACAGTCGGCAGCGCCGGTGCGACGGCATACGTCTGCCGCGACTTCGCCTGCCAGCGCCCGACTGCCGATCCTACAGAGCTCGCGGTGCTGTTACGCAGTTGAGGGTGATGTCGAGATCTGCGCCAAAGCCACCGCCGAGCGGCCCGCCGACCGTTACGCCACGCCGCTCGAGCTGGCCGACGACGTGACGCGGTTCGTGGAAAACGCACGTGTGACTGCGCATCGCGAGAGCGCGCTGGCGCGGCTGCGCCGGTTGGTGGCTCGCAACCAATTGATGCTGGCGCTGCTCACGGCCTATCTGGTGGTAGGCCTCGCCATTGCGTGGCTCGGGTGGTGAGCGAAAGCGCAGCTACTGCGGCGTGACGCTGAAGCTGTCTTCGACGTTGCCCGTGGCCTGGTCGTACACGTTGACGCTGATCGTCCCGTCGGCGTTTTGCAGCGCCGTGCCGTAGCCCCAAAACGCACCGCCAGCCAAGGGCGCGCCGCCGCAGCCCACCACGATCGCGCGCCTGTCGGTCGGCTGTCGCTTGTAGAGATGCGAGTGGCCGGTCAGAAGCAGGGTGTATTTATGCTTGGTGATCGCCGCGTAGATCTCCGGGAACGCCGCGTTGTCGGTGTTTTTGAACGGATGATGCTTGCTGACGAAGGTGTATTTGGCATTTTTGTCCGCGTCGGTGAGCTGCGTTTCGAGCCACGTCGCCTCGGTGCCTCCGGTGCCATCCCACACGTTGTCGGCGACGACGATGAACACCGCCAGTCCTTGGTTGGTCATCACGTCGAAGCGGTAGTAGGGCAGGCTCAAGCCCTGCGTCCTCAACACGTTCATGTACGATGTATAGTTGTAGTCGTAGCCGTCAGACGTGGTCAGCGAGCACAGCTTGGGATCGCCAGTGCTGCACTCGTGATTTCCCATGGTCATGAAGACTGTCTTTTTGAGCAGATTGGCGGCGCTCACGTAGTTGGCCATCTGCGCCGCGGAGTTGGCGAACTTGCCGGTGTAGGCGAACATGTGGTCGCCCTGGTCGACGGCGAACTGCACGCCCTTTTTGCCCATCTCGGTGAAGATGTTGTTGATGATCGCCTGCGGGTACGGTTGACCGTCGTCGGCCGGACGGGTGTCGCCGGTGAAGCCGAAGAACAGGCGGTCGACGGTGCCGCCGGTAATGCCGACCGGTCCGCCGACGGGAATCTGCTGCGCCATATCGGGCGGAGGCCCGGTCATGGCCATGTCGACGGGGTGGTTGGTCGCCATGTCGTGCGAGACGCTCATCGCCATGTCCTTGGGCGACATCGGTGCGCAGATTTCATCGTTGGGAAAGCACGTTGAAACCACCGTCTGGCTGGTGCCGGTCACCGATTGACACATGTAACCGGTCGGGCACGAGCCGCACGGATGGCCGCAATAGCGGTTGCCCGAGACGTCGGCAAAGCACGGATTCCCTCCGCACTCTTTGTCGTCCGTGCAAAGCTTGCACAAGACGTCGAATGACTGACTTACGACCGTCATGCCGCAACCACCAAGGCCTGCGGCGAATGCGCCCAGCACCATCCATTTCGCAGCCGATCGAACGTGTGCTTTCATGACTCCGTTTTTCATCGCGCCATTGACTCACCAATTAATGTACGCGACTTAGGGAACCTTCAGGTAAATCGTCGACCATGTCTACCCCCTCTGCGCTGCGAATTCACTTCGCGCTCCCGCCAGGCGCCGCCGGAACCACCCTCGCGGCGTGCGTTCGCGCACAGGTTCCCGAGCTAACCTGGTCCCATGCGCGTCGCTTGATCGAGCGCGGCAAGGTGCTGGTCAACGGCTCGGTCACACTCGACCCGACCTTTCGGCTGCTCGGCAAAGAGCATCTCGAGATCGACGAAGCGCGCGTGGTGGTTGTGCCGCGCAGCGACGGTCGCATCGTCTTCGAAGACGCGCACGTGGTGGTGGTCGACAAGCCCGAGGGCATCTCCAGCGTCCCGTATGAAAAGCGCGACAGCAACACGGCAATGGACCTGGTGCGCGATCTGTGGCGCGCGCAGAAGCGGCCGGCGACACAGGTGGCGCTGCACGTCGTGCACCGCATCGACAAAGAGACATCGGGCCTCCTGGCGTTCGCCAAAAGCAAGCTGGCCGAACGCGCGCTCGGCGAGCTGTTTCGCGCGCACGACATCGAGCGCACCTATCAATGTGTCGTGCACGGGACGCTGACCGATCGCCGCATCGAGAGTCGCTTGATTGCCGACCGCGGCGACGGGTTGCGCGGCTCGACGCGCGTGCCGGGCAAGGGCAAGCGGGCGGTGACGCACGTGCGCGTGGTGCGCGCGCTCAGCCCGTTGGCGTCGCTGCTCGAGATCAAGCTCGAGACCGGCAAGACGCACCAGATTCGCATTCATCTGTCGGAAAATGGCCATCCGATCGTCGGTGAGCGCGTCTACATTCGCGACTGGCTGTACAAAGAGCAGGTGCCGCTCGAGTGCGAGCGCCTGCTGTTGCACGCCGCCACACTCGGCTTTCGCCATCCGGTGACCGGCAAGACCGTGCAGCTGTCGTCGCCCCTACCGCTTTCGTTTACCCGCGCGGTCGAGGCGCTGGAGGCACGCCCGTGAGCGCGGGCTCCGCGTCGGTGGCTGTCGACGGGCTGGTCAAAGAGTATCGCGTGGCCGAGCGTGCAGCCGGGCTCGGCGCCTCGGTGGCGGCGCTTTTTTCCCGTCGCTATCGGACGACGCGGGCGGTCGACGGGATCACCTTTTCCATCGCGCCCGGCGAGTGCGTCGGCTTTTTGGGGCCCAACGGCGCGGGCAAAACCACCACGCTCAAGATGCTCGCCGGCCTGCTCCACCCGACAGCGGGGCGGGCCGAGGTCGCCGGCTTCGAGCCGCGCCTCAGGCCGGTTGCCTTTTTGAAGCAGATCACGCTGGTCATGGGGCAAAAACAGCAGCTCCTGTGGGACTTGCCGCCAGTCGACACCTTCGCGATGAACCGCGCCATCTACGAGATTCCGTCGCCCGTCTATCACGAGACGCTGAGCGAGCTGACCAAGCTGCTTGACCTCGGCACCACGACGCAGCGACCGACGCGGCAGCTCTCCCTCGGCGAGCGCATGAAGTGCGAGCTGGTCGCAGCGCTCTTGCACCGTCCGAAAGTCCTGTTTCTCGACGAGCCGACCATCGGGCTCGACGTCACGATGCAGGCCACGCTGCGTGAGTTCATCGCCGCTTACAACCAGCGCTTCGACGCCACCGTGATCCTGACCAGCCATTACATGGACGACGTTGCCGCGCTCTGCCCGCGCGTGATCGTCATCGCCGAGGGCTGCATCGGCTTCGACGGCACGCTGGCCGATCTGATCCATCGCATGCGTCCGCACAAACGCGTGGTCGTGCGCACCGCCGACGGACTCCGGCAGGAGCTCTTGGTCTTGCCGAGCGACCTGCCGGCCAAGCTGACTGAAATCCTGCGCCACGACGTGACCGACTTGACCGTCGAAGACCCGCCGATTGAAGAGGTCATGCGCGAGCTCTTCGCCCGCCGTGACACCGCTTCACGAGCATAATCCTATGTTTCGTATTTTTTGTATATATCCAACATTACTCCGTATTGGCTTTGCCGAGGTCGTCGCCTATCGCGTTGAGTTTTTAGTTTGGATGCTGGCCACCACGTTGCCGCTCATTATGTTGGCGCTGATGAGCGCAGTGGCGCGCGAGGCGCCGATCGCCGGTTACGACCAGCCCAAGGTGGTGGCCTATTACCTGGCCACGTTGATCGTGCGCCAGATGGCCAGCTCGTGGGTGATGTGGGAGATCATGCAGGACATTCGGCAAGGCCAGCTGTCGATGCGCCTTTTGCGTCCGGTGCATCCGCTCCTGGCGCGCTCGGCGGAGTCTTTAGCCGGTGTGCCGCTGCGCGGCCTGTTTTCCATTCCCGTCGCCGTCGTCATGCTGGTGCTGGTCGGACGCGATCACATCACGCACGACCCGGTGATCGTCGGCTGCTTCGGGCTGTCATTGATTGGCGCCTGGCTCCTCAACTTCGCCGTCTCTGCCATGTGCGGGACG
>JBBQIO010000077.1:0-10010 GCA_038325015.1 Polyangia bacterium | reverse complement strand
CCGGGCTGTTGCCGCCCGCAGTTTCGAGGTGCACGGTGGCGCGCACCTTGCCGCTGCCCGCCGGTGCGTCGTCGGCGGTGATGCAATAGCCATGGCGGAGTCGGACGGTACGACCGGGCGCGAAGCGTTGATATCCGGCGGGTGGATCATCGTGCCAGTCGTCGCGATCGATGTAGATGATGGCGCTCAACGGCAGCGCGCGCGAGCCGGCGTCTGGCCGAAGATCGGCCGGGAAATAGGCCACATCGATCGACAGCGCCGCGGTTAGTCCGACCAGCTCAACCTCCAGCGGCCGCAAAACACCGAGCACGCGCGGTGCGCTGCGATTGAGATCGTCGCGCACGCAATACTCGAGCTTCCCGATGTCGACCGTGGAGTTCGCCTTGGCCACGCCGATCAGATCGCAGAACGCGCGGATCGCCTCGGGGCTGTAGCCACGCCGCCGCATGCCCGCGATGGTCGGCATGCGCGGATCGTCCCAGCCGTGGACATGTCCGCCCTCGACCAGCGTAAGCAGCTTGCGCTTACTCATCACGGTGTAGTCGAGCGCCAGGCGCGCGAACTCGTATTGATGCGGCGCGGTCCGCCCTTGGGCGACGCCGGTGTGCTCGATCACCCAGTCGTACAGCGCGCGGTTGTTCTCGAACTCCAGCGTGCAGATCGAGTGGGTGATGCCCTCGATCGCGTCTTCGATCGGATGCGCGTAGTCGTACAGCGGATAGATGCGCCACGCGTCGCCGGTACGGTGGTGATCGGCGTGGCGAATCCGGTACAGCAGCGGATCGCGCAGCTTCATGTTGGCGGACGTCATGTCGATCTTGGCGCGCAGCGTGCGGGCGCCGTCGGCAAATTCGCCGGCCTTCATGCGGCGCAGCAGATCGAGGTTGTCGGCAACGCTGCGATCGCGAAAGGGGCTGTTGCGACCCAGCTCGCTCAACGTGCCACGGTACTCGCGGATCTGCAGCTCGGTGAGATCGCAGACATACGCTTTTTGGGCGGCAACGAGGACTTCGGCGAGCTCGTACATGCGCGGAAAATAGTCGGCTGAAAACAGCACCGCCGACGGTGCAAAACCGAGCCAGCGCACGTCGCGCTCGATCGAATCGACGTACTCGACGTCCTCCTTGGTCGGATTCGTGTCGTCGTAGCGGAGATTGCACGTCCCCTGGTAGTCGCGCGCCAGCCCAAAGTTCAGACAGATCGATTTGGCGTGGCCAATGTGCAGGTAGCCGTTGGGCTCGGGGGGGAAGCGTGTCGCGACGCTGGTGTGGCGGCCACTGGCCAGGTCGTCATCGATGATGTCGCGAATGAAGTCGTTGCGCTCGTGGGTCATTGCGGCGTGTAGCTTACACGGCGCCCGGCGCGTCGAGCAGGCGGTCGTCGTCCTGGCTTCGCGAAGTGCCAGCCCTTTGTCGATCAGGTCGATCTGTTCGATCTGTTCGCCGGGGTACACTCAGCGCCATGGCGCGACCGTGCTCCAAGCCGCTCCTCCAGCCGCGGCTCGTCACGGTGTCGCTGGGAACGCGCGCCGACTGCGCCGACGCGCTGGTCAAGGCGGCAGCCGACACGCCCGAATCAAGCAGATCATCAATGTCGGACGCGCCTGAGCCGCGCGTTAACGGGTAGGGCCTGCGCATGAATAAATCCATCGAAGCTCGGTCCCGAGGCGCCCGGATGGCACGGCGCGAGGAGGGAGCTGGCCCGTCGGCCAGTGACCGAGGACTTTGTATCCATCGGCTCCTGCACTGAATTCACCTAAATTATAAAGACGCGTTCCTTTGTCACAATGAATTCGGGCCTCGGATCTTGCCACCTGCGGATGAGGCTCGGACTGGGAACTGAAGCCGGTTAGTTGGCGAACGGGTCGACGACGTCGTTTCTTGCTGGCTTGGCCGGCTCGGCCGGTTTGACGGTCGGCGGTTTGACCGTCGGCGGCTTCCCGGTCGGCGGAGGTTTGCTACCCGACCCGGTTTTTTCCATCGTGAGCACGGTGGTCACGTCCTGCGTGATCGGCAGGCTGACGCGCTGATCGCGATAGCCGTGCATCTTGAGCAAATAGCCGGCTTCACCGCTTCCCTGGGTCAGCTCCTCGGTCAACGGGGTCTTGCCCAGATGCAGACCATCGGCGGTGCGGTAGACATCGGCCCCCGCGGGCTGCGAATCGAGCGACAGCTTAATCCTGGTCCTGGGTGGGGTCGGCGGCGTCTCGCGCTTGACCGGCGGCTCGACTTCCTTGACCAGCGGCTCCGTGTGGATGACCAACGGAGCCTGCGTGCCCGGCGTCGGTTTTTGCGGCTCCCCCGCGGGCGGGCGCGTGAAATACCAGCCAGCACCCGCTGCGAGCCCAATTACGCCGAGCACCGGCAAGATGAAGCGCGCCGCACTTTTGTCGGCTATCGGCGGGCGCAGCTCGGCCGCCGCGCCGCCCAACGTCGTCGATGGCGGCGACGAGATCGTGCGCGCGTCTCGGTTGATCTTGACCGTGGCCTTCGACGCGATCTCCTGTATCCCGCTGCGCCGAATCGCGCCGACCGCCTCGAGGCGCTTCAACAGCTCGACCATCGACTGCGGCCGCGCGTCGGGCAACTTCTGCAGAGTCGCGGAGATCAGCAGATCCACGCCGGGTGACAGCGACGGCGTCAGCTGCCGCGCCGACGGCACCTCGGAAAAAATATGCGCGCCGATAACGTCGCCCGGTCCCTCGCCGACGAACGGCGTCCGGCCGGTCACCATCTCGAACATCATGCAGCCGAGCGAGTAGACATCGCTGCGCGCGTCGACCAGCCCAGCGCCGCGGCACTGCTCGGGTGACATGTACGCCGGCGTGCCCATCATCGTCCCGGTTCGCGTCTTGGTGCTGCCGGCATTGTCGCCCGACAGCTTGGCGATGCCGAAATCGAGCAGCTTGATCCGCATGCCCATCGGCATGTCGGGATCGGCGACTACAAACGCGTTATCCGGCTTCAGATCGCGATGGATGATCTTCTTGTCGTGGGCCGCGCGCAGCGCCGAGGCCAGCTGGCGCGTGATCTCGCTCATGGTCGCCTCGGGCAGGCGCCCACCTTCGCGCATGATCTTGGACGACAGGCTTTCGCCGTCGAGATATTCCATCACCAAATAGGCGCAGCCGCTCTCGTGATAGCCGAAGTCGAAAATCTCGACGATGCCGGGGTGGCGAATCTGCGTCGCTGCACGCGCCTCGTTGAAGAAGCGCTCGACAATCGCGGCGTCGCGCGAAAATTGCGGCAGCAGGATTTTCGCCGCCGCCCGCTTGCCGATCAGCGTGTGCTCGGCCAGATAGACGGCGCCCATGCCACCGCGGCCGAGCTCCGACAGCACTCGGTAGCTGCCTAATATTCCCCCTACCATCTGCGCATTCTAACCGGGTTAGGAATGTTCGCTAGTTCACTTTGGTGCGAATCTCGACCCGGCGATCAGGGCGCGAAGGTGCGAAGCGGGTGACCGGGCAGCGATCGCCGCGTGACGCAGTCGTAGCGTCAATGAAGGGGCTTGAGGCCGCTTACTTTGCGGACGATTCATGACGCAGTCGCGAGTGCCGGATGCCGTACGTGAAATAGACGACCAGGCCGAGGATCAGCCAGACGCCGAGCCGCGCCCAGTTGGTCCAGCCCAGTCCGAAGATCATCAAGCTGCACACCAGCACGCCCAGCGACGAGACCACGGGCACGAACGGCACGCGAAACTCGCGCTTCATGCCCGGCTCCTTGACCCGCATGATCCAGGTCCCGAGGCACACCAAGATAAACGCGAATAAAGTACCGATACTAGTCATGTCACCAACGATATCACCGGGTACAAACGCGGCAAATAGACCGGTGAAGCCGAAAAATAGCCAGTTGGCCCGACTCGGAGTGCGGTACTTCTCGTGCAGCCGCGAGAACACGGCCGGCACCAACCGATCCTTGCTCATCGAGTAAAAGACCCGCGACTGGCCCATCAGCATGACCAAAATCACCGATGAGAAGCCGGCCAAGATCGCAACCGTCACCATGTTCGAGAGCCAGCCATAACCCGGCATCGCTGCATCGATCGCCATGGCCACCGAGGCCTCTTTGCCGGTGGTGCGAAAGAACTCGACCGGAGCCAAGCCGGTCAGGACGTGGGCAAACAGGATGTACAGCACCGAGCACACCGCGAGCGATCCGAGGATGCCGATGGGCATGTCGCGCTTGGGATTCTTGGCCTCTTGCGCCGCGGTGGAGACCGCATCGAAGCCGATGAAGGCAAAAAACACGATCCCGGCCGCGCCGATCATGCCCATGAAGCCGCCGTAGGCGTGCGACACGTGATCGGCATCGATGTAGGTCGACGGTGCCGGAATGTAGGGCGTGTGATTGACCGGATTGATGAACGACCAACCAAGCCCGATGATCAGAAGGACGATGCACACCTTGGTCACGACGATGATGCCGTTGACGATGGCGGATTCCCGCATGCCGCGAATCAAGAGCAGCGTCAAAAGGAGCAAAATCCCGAGCGCCGGCACGTTCATGATGCCGTGCGCGCCGTCGACGAGCGCGCCGCTTGGACCGACGATGTGCTCGGTCTGGAACGGCGAGTGCGACCAGGCATAGGGAACGCCGGCGCCGAAAAAGTCGTGCGCCACACCGAGCCGCTCGAGCGCGCGCGACAGCACGCGGAGAAACTTGTTGAGATATTCGCTCCACGCGATGGCCACGGTTGCGGCGCCAATCGCATACTCCAGAACCAAGTCCCAGCCGATGATCCACGCCACCAGCTCGCCCATGGTGGCGTACGAATAGGTGTAGGCACTGCCCGCGATCGGAATCATCGAAGACAGCTCGGCGTAACACAGTCCGGCAAAGGCGCAGCCGACGGCGGCGATGATGAAGCCGAAGGTCACCGACGGTCCGGCCGAGTTGGCCGCTGCCGCCGCGGTGCGCACGAACAGACCGGCGCCGATGATGGCGCCGATGCCGAGCGCGATCAGCGACCACACCGACAGGGTGCGTTTAAGGCCGCTTTGCGACTCTTCGGATTCACCCAAAAGCTGCGATAGGGGCTTGCGAGCCCAGAGTTTGGACATTGTGGTGTGGAAATACCACAGGTCGATCAAGATCGTTCCGGTCGATCAGGTCGATGATTGGTCGAGTCGACTGAGCAGCTCGACTTCAGACTCGCTCAGCTCCACATCGCAGCTCTGTAGATCTTCGTTCAGATGTTGCGCGCTCTTGGACCCGGTCAACGGCTGCATACCGACCCGGAGAGCAAAGGCAAACACGACCTGCGCCACGGTTTTTTTGTGGCGCGCGGCGATCTGCGCGACCTCATCGCGGGCGAGCTCGGTGCGGTTGGCGGTCAACAGCGAAAATCCCTGGTACACGATCTCGTGCTTTTGGCACAGCGCCCGCACCTGCCGATCCCAGCCGCTCTTGGCGTAACAGCGGTTTTGCACGAAGGTCGGGCGCACCTCGGCGCGCGACAACAGCAGCTCAAGCTGATCGATTGACACATTGCTGATCCCCAAAAATCGGGTCTTGCCGGCGCGCTGCAGCGCCTCCATCGCCCCCCAGACCGCCCAGTCGTAAGGCGAAAGGCCGCGGCGCGCCGTCGGCCCATGCAGCACATAGGAGTCGATGGTCGCGACCCCCAGATGCATGAGCGAGCTGGCGAAGGACTGCGCAACCTGCGTCGCTGGGTCGGCAGCCGCGTCGTACGGCAGCCGATGATCTTGGCCGTCGACCGAAGTGAACTTGGTCTGCAGGAACAGCTCCTCGCGCGTCACCAGGCCCGACGAAAAGACCTGCGCCAAGGCCTCACCCACGCCGGCCTCGTGATAGTGCTTGCGCTGGTTCGCGGTGTCGATGGCGCGAAAGCCGGCGTCGAGTGCCTGCAGCGTCAGGCGCTTGGTTTGGTCCTCTTTCCAGGCCGTTCCGTAGACGAAGCTCGGTACGTTATGGGGCTCGATCATCCGGTTCATGGCAACGAGTGTATTACGACGCAACGATTGTCATTGAGGTTTCAATCTATGGCTATTATACATAGCCATCATGGCTACTAATTATAGCCATTGGAGTGCTCATGTTTCTCGGTCACTATGCGCTGGCCTTTGCCGCCAAACGACTCGCGCCCCGAACCTCGCTCGGCACCACGACGCTGGCCGCGCAGCTCTTGGACAATGTCTGGCCGCTCCTCTTGGTCCTGGGTATCGAGCATGTCCGCGTCGTGCCAGGGCTGATGGCTGCGTCACCGATGGACTTCACCGACTATCCTTGGTCGCACAGCCTCGCGACGTGCGTGTGTGCCGGCCTCTTGTTCGGCGGCATCTACTACGCCGTCCGGCGCGACGTGCGCGGCGCCTGGGTCGTCGGCGCGCTGGTGGTGAGCCATTGGGTGCTCGACGCGCTGTTTCATCGGCCGGATCTGCCGCTCTGGCCGTTCGGCGACCACGTTCCCAAGGTCGGCCTCGGGTTGTGGAATTCGCTGCCCATCACGCTGCTCAGCGAATTCGCTCTGTACGGGCTCGGTGTCTTCATCTATGCGCGCACGACTACGGCGCGCGATCGCACCGGTACGGTAGTGCTTTGGGTGTTGGTCGTCTTTCTCCCGGTGGCCTATCTCGCCGCCCTGTTCGGTCCCCCGCCGACCGCCAGCGCGGTTGGCTACAGCGCGCTTTTGCTGTGGCTGATCCCACCGGTCGCGTACTACTTCGACCGTCACCGGCGCGTTCGCTCCTAACCGCTATGCCGACCGTCGCCAAGACGTCGCCGGCCGAGATCATCGCCGCGGCCAAAAAGATCGTCGCCCAGGATGGGCTAACGCTGCTCTCGCTGCAGTCGGTAGCCACCGCCGTCGGCGTCCGTGCGCCGTCCCTGTACAAACGATTTGCCGACCGGGCGACGCTGGTGCGGGCGGTCGCGCTGGAGGTCGTCGAGGAGCTCAACCGACTGCAGCGGCGAGCCGCGGTCACCGGCACGGCAACAGAAGATCTGCTGGCCATCGCACGCGTTCACCGACGGTATGCGCGCGCTTGGCCGCGCCTCTATTTGCTGCTGTTCAGCACTCAGCGCGAGGCCGAGCTGCCGCCGGTCGCGTACCACAACGTCGTCGCCATCGTGCTCGAGCGCGTCGCTGCGCTGACCGGGCCGGACGACATGTTGAACGCGGCACGCCTCCTGGTCGCCTATATCCAGGGCTTCATTTCGATGGAGATCGCCGGCGCTTTTCGTCTCGGCGGCGACCTCGACGAAGCGTTCGACTTCGGCGTCGATCGAATTCTGTCCTCACTACAACTGCCGGTCAGGTCACGATCAGCACGACGCCCACGCTGACGAAGACCAGCGCAGCAATGCGCTGAAGGCGCCTTGCATCGAGCAGGCGCGCGGCACGATTGCCGACGCAGACAGCCACGCCGGTAACGACCCACAGAGCGGCGCTGGAAGCCAAAAAAACAATCGCCCAGGCATGATATTTCGCGGCGAAAGCGGCAGTTCCGATCTGCGTGAGATCCCCCCACTCGGCCACGAATACGACAACAAACACAGTGCCGAGCGCGCGCCAGAACCCAACGGCGGATGCATCCGGTGGCTGGTTGTGCGCGGCATCGGGATCGTCCTCTTGCTTGCGCCGCCACATGAAGACACCGCACACGACGAACACCAGCCCGCAGCCGACATGGACGATGTGCGGCGGCAGCTTGGCGAACAGCGCGCCGGCCCCCACTGCGATCGCGCTTTGCACGCTCAGCGCCAGGCATGCCCCGAGAAACACCGGCAGCGCGCGATAACGCGTCGCCAGCACGAGCGCTGCCAGCGCCGTTTTGTCGGGCAGCTCGGCGACGAAAATAACGCCGAAAACGGTCGCGAATAGGTGCATCAGCCGACGGCCGATGCGTGGTCGACCAGGATGCCGCCTGCCAATCGCTCGTCGACCTGCAGCGACGCAAAATCGGCGCGCGATAGCGGCGTCGGCCGTTCCAGAAGCGCGGCGAGCGCACGGTCGACCACCGCCACCCGCTCGAGACGGTCCGAGGCCAGCGCGTCGACCTCGACGACGTACACCGCGCTGCGTACCCTCGCCGCGCTGTCGCATGCGAGCGACTCGTAGATGGCGTGTCCGAAGATGACCGCGGATACGGTGTCGGCGCAGACCAGCTGCGCCATCCGATCGACGTCTTGCTGCTCGAGCGCGAGGAGCAACGCGTCGCGCGCCGCGCGATCGCACACCAGAACGAGGCCGCCCTCGTCGAGCATCGCGACCGCGTCTTGCTCCTTGGTGCGCGCGCCCGGAAGCCTGAGCGTGTCATCGAGGCGCGTTCGGATCATTCGATGCTGCCGCGTATGCAGCGCCGCTTTGGCGCGCGGGAAGCTGGCCCATACGAGCGCGTTCAGAAGGTCATGCCACACGCGAGTGCGGGTCGGGACGCGCCCGGCCAGCGCGATCCGCGCGTCGTAGCGCTCGTCGGGGGCGACCGGTGCACGGCGCGGCCGCGGCCGCGGAGACTCGAACTGCACAGGCAGCCCGGCGCCAAGCGCGAGCGCGAGCTCGTCGACCGACGGCCAATCGCCGAGGTGCGAGAGCTGCTTGGCGGCGCGCTCGATCGGCCAGAACAGCGGTGTTTTTCGGAAAAAGTGCGCGTCCCACTGCATCGACGCGATGATGCCACGGAGCGCCTAGAACTTGGCCAAGAAGGCGGCGTGCGCCGCGGTCGAAAGCTCGCGCGAGGCCAAGATGTCGTCGATCGCCTTGGAAAACGTGGCGTCGTGCTCGACCACGCGCGTGAACGAGTAGACGGTCTCGACTACCGCTGCGTCGAGGCCGGCCTCGGCCTTGGCGGTATCTGGCTCCTCCATCAGCGCTCGCATGCGCGGATGGCTGAACAGGAGAAACCGGATCAACGCGGCGCGAACTACGAAGCCGAGCGTGTAGGTCACTAGATCGGCCGCTCCGGAATACCACTCCTTGAGAAAGTAGGAGATCGCATAGTTGGTGAAGTAGCGCTCGATGCGCTCGCCGAACCGCGCCTCCCAAAAATCGCGGCGCCGCTCATAGGCTGAAATCGCCTGCTCGGCGGTCTGTCCCTTGTCGGCGCCCGCACCGTTGACCGCCGCGGCCACCAGTCGGTGAAAGGGCGTGACCGCCGCAGTCGTCACACGGGCGTGAAGCAGCGGAATAATCATCGAGGCCGCGATCTCGGGCGGACAGCTCAGCGCGGCGAATTCAGTGTGCAGTGCTTCTAGCTGTTGTGGCCGCGAGATCGCCCGCAGCGCGTCCGCCAGGCGATTCTCATCGACCGGTGCACCTCTGCGAAAAAATGGACGAGTCTCCTCGGCGAACTGAATCAAGAAGAACAGCCGCGACGACAGCGGATAGCGCTGCACCGAAAGCAGCTGAAAAAAAGCGACGCGAATGTCATCCAAATAGGACGCGTATTCCTCGCCGCCGACCACGGGCAGGTGGCGTCGGATCTGCGCGCGTGGAATCTGCGCCGGCGCGATCTCGTCGAAGTCGAGCGCATCTTTGGCTAGCAGACACAGGCGCGCGATCTCGGGGCAGGACAGCGTCGCCATGACCTCGACGCGTCGCCGCACGACATTGATCTGCCGCGGGTAGGTCGCGCAGGTGTCTGGCAGCGCTTCGGCCCCGTACCGCGATTGGGTCGAGCAGTGGCCCTTGGCGTCGAGCTGCTGACAGCAACCCTTTTCGTCCGTACGGAGGTAGGCAAACGTCGACGCGGTGCGCTCCGGGTCGGTGCTGCGCACGTGCGCCGCGCGAAAGGCCGAGCGCTCGGCGTGCGTCGCGCTCATCCGTCGCCGCAGCTGATAGTAGTGCGGCTCGTCGACCGCCACGTTCCAGCCGTGGCAGCAGTTGTCCTCGCAGGCCGACCCGATGCACTCGAAGCGCGACACGTAGCGAGCCGCGACGATCTTGTCTACGCCGTCCCATTGATCCATGGGATGTGGGTCGTCGTCGCGCGAAAAGACTTTAGAAATTCAAGCTGGCCGCCCGCCGGCCGATTCATCTTGTAC
>JBBQIO010000076.1:0-10020 GCA_038325015.1 Polyangia bacterium | reverse complement strand
GTGGCGGTTTGAGCTGTAGCTTGATTGCCAGCGACGGCAGCACCTTCACCTGTGAATCCTGCACCGACTGTCAGGCGGCGTCCGGGTCGATCTCGTTGTGGTGCGCGGAGCATGATGCGAGCACGTCGAGCACCACGTCCGGAACGACATCGAGCACGACGTCCGGAACGACGTCGAGCACCACGTCCGGAACGACGTCGAGCACGACGTCCGGAACGACGTCGAGCACGACGTCGAGCACCACCTCGGGCACGACTGCCACGGGCAACTCGACCGGCCGAAACGGCGACACCACCGGCCACGGGTCGACCTCGGGCACCACGACGTCGGGCACCACGACCTCGGGCACCACGACCTCGGGCACCACGACCTCGGGCACCACGACCTCGGGCACCGGCAGCACGACCGGAACCCGGGACACCTGTGACGCGTGCGCCGCCGCGAATGACGGCCTCGACGGAAGCTGCGGCAAGAGCTTCAGCATGTGCCAGAACAATGCCGTGTGTAGCGCGCTCGCCGCGTGTTTTGACGGCTGCGCGACCACTGACGCCACCTGCATCAATAACTGCGCCGCGGCCTCCGGCTGTAACAATTCTAATCCGCCCGTTGGCTGCAACCGGTACAACAGCTTCGTCCAATGCATTTGCGGTGTCTGCGCCGACCAGTGTAGCGACTGCAGCCGCAACTAGCCGCGTAGCTGCTAGAGTGGGGCGATGCAAACGGCGCTCGCCGGTCTGTTGGCCTCGAGCGCGCTGGCCGGGTGCATGTCCCACGAGAGCTATTCGATCGCGCTTCAGCCTCTGGCCGAAGCACAGGCGCTGGCGTCCGACGCTCGTGCGCACGCGGCCATACCCGCCATCCGGCTGCACGACGGTCACGCGGTCTATCTCAGCGGCACGCGCATCGATGCCACGACCACCTCGCCCGTGACCATTGTGGCGCCCAGTCGGCTGGTCAAGGCCGGCGTCATTTTGACCCTCGTCGGGACCGCGATCTCGCTGGCCGGATCGGGACTCTATTTTTTTGGCGCCGGCCGCACGAGGCTGGCCGGCGAGATCCTCGCCCCCGGCGCCGAGCCACTCATGATCTCGGGAACCATCCTGTGGATTGTCGGCGCGCTTCGTCCGCCGGGCGAGCTCGGGACCGGGCACACCGGTGTTCACTACCTCGAGCGCTGAGGATGAGCTCGGATGATGCGCGCGACGATCCCTCGGGTCAGCTGCCGACGCTGTTGGCCTCTGGGGAGTCGTCGTCCGAACGGCCCGCGGGTTTTGTCACTGCACAGGTGGCAATCGAATCGCTGACCGAGCCCACGCTCGATCGCTATCAGGTGGTCGGCGAGCACGCGCGCGGCGGAATGGGCCGAATCCTGTTGGCGCGCGACGCCCGACTCGGTCGTCCGGTGGTCATTAAAGAGCTCCTGACGCTGCGCGACGACAGCGCGACACTGCGCTTTTTGCGCGAGGCGACATTGACGGCGCGACTGCAGCACCCGTCGGTGGTGCCGATTCACGACGTCGGACGTTGGCCGTCGGGCGACCCGTTCTATGTCATGAAGCTGGTGCAGGGAAAGCCGCTCAACGAGCTGATTCGCGCCGGCGCCACGCTGCCTGAGAGGCTGGCGCTTTTGCCGGTCGTGCTGGCGGTCGCTGAGGCCATGTCCTATGCGCACAGTCGCCACACCGGTCAATCGCAGCTGGTCGCCAAGGAGGGGCCGTTCACGGCGGTCGCGGCGGCACGCGATGGTCGCTGGTTGGTGGCGTCGTCGGCGGCGGTCGTGACCACCTTTTCGATCGATCGAAGCGGCACGGCGCTGGCCAATCGCCGCTTCACAAAGCCAGCCCCAATCACGGCGCTGGCGGTCGACGACGATGCAGTCGCCGCCACGCTACTCCGATCGGGAGCGCTGAGCTTCACCGACCTGGCCACCGGGCACGCCTGGGTGCGACAGCACAACGTGGCCGATTTGGCCACCGGCGCAGCGCTCTGGGCCGTCGGCACCGACGGGACGGTCCGGGCAACGCGCTTGCCGCTCCCGGCTGCGCCCGACTTGGCCGCTTATTTACGCGCGTATATGGTCAAATAAGGGTCTGTCACCCGCTCCGGCGCTTTGATCTCTTCGCCTTTGGCGCTCTTTTATCTTTTGACGATGTTTTCGCCGCCTTCGATTTTACCTTCGGCGCATCGTCGTCATCGTCCAGACGTTTGATGAGGTCATCGAACGTCCTCACGATCACCCCGCGGCGCTGCGTGACGTATGCGCTCCTGTCTCCGATCGTCTTGTCGAAGGCTGCGAGATATGTCGACTTCCACGTCGCCACGCGCGACCGCGAGAGATCGACGCTCGCCTCCTTGGCGATGAGCCCGAGCAGGTGCACGTAGATCAGCGGTCCCTCGATGTCGTCGAACGCGAGCTCCTCGATCGCCAGTGTTTCGTCGATCGATTCGGCGAGGTCATCGACCTCGATGCTCTACAGATCAAGCGCGTGATCGTTCTCGTAGACGCCGGCAGCCCAGGATCCCATCCCATGAGCATACCTCAGTGGGATGTCCGGTTTTATCTAGGTGCGGCGCCGTGCAGGAAAAAGCGGACCATCTCGTCGACCTGCGTGGGCGCGCCCTTGTCCGGCTGAATGACGTCGCGCATGGACATCGCCTTGACCATCCCGACTAAGAACAGCGCAAAGTGATCGTCGGCATCTGCGCGCAAGATTTTTTCGCGCACGCCGCGCCGGATGAGGAGCGCAAAGCGCCGCACGATCTCGGTCATGACGACCGTGCGATCGGTGGTCTTGCCCAGGAGCTTGACCTTGAGGTCGCCCAGATCGCCGCGCAAAAGAATGCGGAAGAATTTGCGATGACGTTCGAGGTGCCCGAGCACCGCGCCCAAAAGCTCACTCAGCTGCTCGGCAAACGGCCGCTTCTGGTCGAGGACCTCGTCCATCGCCCGAAACAGCTCCTGCGAGTTGGCCTCGATCAGCGCCGACAGCAGCGTCTCACGGTCGCGAAAGTGGTTGTACAGCGTGCCCACGGCCAGCCCGGCCTTGCGAGCGATTTCACCCATATGAGCCCCGTGGACGCCGTCGGCCGCGAATACCTCCTCGGCAGCATCCAGGATGGCGCGGGCGGTGGCGACGCGCACCTGTTCCCGTAGATCTGGAACGAGCGCTCGACGAAATGAACGGGAGTTCATGTGGTTGAGTGTAGATACAGATTGTCGAGTGTCAAGAGTCGAGCCCAATGGCCCGTCGCTGACGGACAAAAACGATGGTCAGGCCTTGCAACTCCCAGGACGTGAACGCATATTACAAAAACTGAATCCAAATTCACCGTGTCGAGCGGAGTTTCGTCATCCCGCCGCCGCTGCCACGAACCGCAAGGACGACGGACTACTTAGATGAGTGAGCTCGCTCGCCCTGTGCCGTTCTCGCGGCCGCCGGTCAACAAGTGGCTGGTGACGATCTCGGTCACCTTCGGAACCCTGATGGGGGCGATCGATGTCTCGATCGTCAACGTGGCCATTCCGCACCTGCGCGGCGCGGTCGGCGCCACAGTCGAAGAGATCACCTGGATCACCACCGGCTTCGCGCTCGCCCAGGTCATCGTCATGCCGCTGACCGGCTTTCTCGGCCGCCTGTTCGGGCAAAAACGCCTGTACATGTTCTGCCTCGGCCTGTTCGTGTTCGGCTCGATCATGTGTGGTCTGGCGCGCAGCTTGACCACTCTGGTGCTGTTTCGCGCCATCCAAGGCGCCGGCGCCGGAGCGCTGCAGCCGACCGAACAGGCGATCTTGCGCCAGACCTTCCCGCCCGAAGAGCAGGGCATGGCCATGGCCGTGTTCGGCATGGCGGTGATGATCGGTCCGGCCATCGGTCCGACGCTGGGCGGCTACATCGTCGACAACTACAGCTGGCCCTGGATCTTCTACATCAACGTGCCGGTCGGCATTCTGGCGCTGTTCATGGTCTCGCGCTTCGTCATCGAGCCGGACGATGTGCGCGTCGCCAACCGCACCGCCGCCGAAGCGCAGCGCAAGCACATGGATTGGGGCGGCATCGTGCTTTTGTCGATGGGGCTGTGCGCACTGCAATACGTCCTCGAAGAGGGAAGCCGGAACGATTGGTTCCAAGACACGACGATCACCATCTGCGCTTTGGTTGCCGTGGTCGCGCTCGCATTTTTCGTCGTGCGTGAGCTGACCGCCAAGGTGCCGGCGGTCCATCTATCGCTGTTCAAAGACTCGGTGTTCACCTCGGGGACGCTGATCGGCGGGGTGATGTTCGCCATGCTTATGGCCAACACGTTCCTGCTGCCGCTGTTTATGCAGGAGCTGCTCGGCTTCACCGCCGAGCAGTCCGGCCTCGCGCTCGCGCCGCGCTCGTTGATCATGATGGTGGCCACGATCTTCGTCGGGCGGTTCTACAACAAAGTGTCGCCGCGGCTGTTCGTCGCCGCCGGCGTGGTGCTGTTCGTCATCAGTGCGTGGCAGATGAGCCACTACAGCCTGGCCACCGGCACCGGCGATGTCGTGGCCGCCCTGTTGGTTCAGGGCGTCGCCTTCTCCTGCCTGTTCGTGCCGTTGACCACCGTCGCCTTGTCGCAGGTGCCGCGCCACAAACTGGCCGACGCGACCGGCCTGAACTCGCTCATTCGTCAGATCGGTGGATCGATGGGCCTGGCCATTTTCGCCACGCTCCTGTCGCGCTACATGACCGTCGCCAGGGCGGGCGTGTCGGCCCATATCGTGGCCGGCCGGCCCGAGGTAATGCAGCGTCTGGCGATGATCACGCGGGTGATGGAAAAGGGCGGCGCCGACCCGGTGACCGCACATCAACAGGCCGGGCGGGTGCTCGGCAGATTGGTGACCGTGCAGGCGACGGTGCTGTCGTTCGACAAGCTGTTCTTTCTCGCCGGCATTCTGTTTTTGACCATCTTGCCGCTGCTGTTTTTCCTCAAAACGCCGGCGAAACGCAGTGAAAAAATCGATGTCCACGTGGAGATGTGACCATGGCCTCTGAGTTGAAAAACGACAAAGCCGACGCCGCTTCCATCGAGACGGCGAGCAAAGCGAGCCCGGCGCAAAAGACGCTGCTGCGCGAGGCACCGGTCGTCCCCGTGCCGCCGGCCGAGCTCGACGCGCCCAAGAGGAAGCGCAATCCGTTCGTCGTACTGTCGGTCGTGGTGGCCGTCGGGTTGGTCGCGCTGGGCAGTTACCTTTTTATCACCCGCAACGACGAGTCGACTGACGATGCACAGGTATGGGGCGACTTGGTACCCGTCGCGACGCGCGTCGCCGGTCAGGTCGTGCACGTGTCCGTGAGCGAGAATCAGCAGGTCAAAAAGGGCGATCTGATGGCCCAGCTCGACGACGCGGACTACACCGCCAAGGTCAAACAGGCCGAGGCCGAGCTGGCCGTGCAAGTGGCGCAGGCCAAGGCCGCCGACGCACAGGTCACCGTTGTCCAAGCGTCGTCCAAGGGCGGCTATAGCGCGCTCCAGGCTGCAGTCTCCGGCTCGTCGGTCGGCGTCGGTGGCGCCGAGGCGCAGGTGCAGGCGGCGCGTGCTGGCCTTCTGCGCGCGCAGGCCGACATGCACAAGGCCGACACCGATTTCAAGCGCGCCAAAGAGCTGCGTGCTGCCAACGCCGTGCCGCAGCAGAAGCTCGACGACGCGCAGATTGGCGTCGAGATGGCCACCGCTGCCGAGGCGCAGGCCAAGGCACAGCTGTCGGTGGCCGAAGAGTCGCGCAATCAGGCGCAGGCGCGGGTCGGCGAGGCGCGCGGTCGCCTCGATCAGTCGTCCCGCATCGAAGCGCAGAACGCGACTGCCCAAGCGCAGGCCGACCTGGCCCACGCGCGCGTCAAGTCGGCTGAGGCGGCGCTCGATCTGGCACGGCTGCAGCTGTCCTACACCAAGATCTTGGCGCCGTTCGACGGCTTCGCCTCCAAGCTGACGGTGCATGACGGGCAGCTGTGTGCCGTCGGACAGCCGGTGCTGCAGCTGGTGCCGGTCACGACCTACATCGTCGCCAACTTCAAAGAGACCCAGATCGGCCGCATGAAGCCGGGGCAGAAAGTGACCATCAAGGTCGACGCCTTTTCCCGCAAGCTCGAGGGCAAGGTCGAGAGCCTGGCCGGCGGCACCGGATCGAGCTTTGCACTTTTGCCCGCGGACAACGCGTCGGGCAACTTCGTCAAAGTCGTGCAGCGCATTCCGGTGCGCATCGCGTGGGTCAACCCGCCGACGGATCTGCCGCTGCGCGCCGGTCTGTCGGCTGACGTCACGGTGGATGTGAAGTAGCGATGCGCGCCTTCATCGCAGTCGGTTTTCTCGTCGTTTCGCTGGCCTGCTTTGACGCGGCCGCCGAGCATCGCGTGATCACCGTCGAAGACGCGGTCGCGCGCGCGCTCGACGAGAACCCGCGCATGGTCGCGGCCCGTGCCCGTGCGCGCGCCGCCCAGGATCGGGCGCTCTCAGAGGGGGCGCGAATGCTGCCCTCGGTGCACCTGTCCGACGAATGGCAGTACTGGAACAGCGCCTACGCGCCGCCGATCACCACGCCGCTCGGCAACTTGGCCTTCAAGGTGCGCGATCAGTCGGTCAACACCTTTAGCGCCGCCGGCGCCCAGCCGCTCGTCGGCCTATTCCATATCGCCGAGGACTATTGGGCGGCGAAGAAAGGCGGCGAAGCCGGCGCAGTTCGCGTCAAGGCCGCCGAGCAGGCGCTCAAGGAGGGTTTGCGCAATCATTTCATCGAGTATTTCGAAGCCAAGGCCGAGGGCGAGATCGCCGCAGCTTCGGAGGCGCAGCTCGCCGAGCAGGTCAATGTCGCGAGCGCCAAAGTGCACGCCGGCGTCTTGACCAATGCCGATTTTTTGCGCGTCAAAGTCGCAGCCGCCAACGCGCGGCAGCAGGCGATCGTTGCTCAGTCCAATGCCGACGTTGCGCGTACGCAGATTCTGGTGGCCATCGGCATGTCGCCGGACGACGGCGAGATCGACCTCGGTGAACCGAGTGCGCTGCTCGCGTCCGCCGACGCCGCAATCCCGAGTTTTGACGACGCCAGCCGTACTGCCGACACACGCCGTCCGGAGCTGGCGGCGGCTCGCCTCGACGCCGACTCGGCGCGCCACACGAAGCGGGCTCGCTTGGCGTCGCTCTTGCCGGATGTCGATCTCGAGGCGGCCTATTTGCGTGTCGATGGACAGATTTTTCAGCCGCCGAACTCCGAGTTCGTCGGCATCAAGGCCAGCTGGGCGATCTGGGAGTGGGGCGCGAGTTTTTTTGCCTATCGCGCCGCCGCCGAGCAGGCGCTGGCGTTTGCCGCGGACGCCGACAACGAGCGCCGCGTGATCACCACCGAAGTGGGCAACGTGCTATCGCAGATGACCGCGTCGCGGAGCGCCGTCACGCTGGCCCAAGAGACGATCTCCAGCGCCGAGGAGGCCTATCGCGTGACCAACGCGCAGGTCCAAGCGGGCAGCGCGACCACCACCGATCTCCTCGACTCGCAAGCCGCGCTCACCCAGGCGCGGCTCAACTTGACGCGTGCTCGCTACCAGCTGGCCGCGACGCGCGTGCGGCTCGATCGCGCGACCGGTTCCTGACGGTCGATCCGGTGGATCTGATCGATCAGATGGGTCACCGCGCGCAGCGAAAACCAATCTCCGATGCGCGCGTTTCCGGATCCAGCCCCTGCCGTGATGTGGTCCGCGCGAACACGGCTGACTCGCGCCACGACCCTCCGCGCACGACGCGCAACGTGCCCGTCGCCGGGCCGTGCGGGTTGATGGTCGACTGCGACTGCGCCGATTTGTCCGCGTAATAGTCCGCGGTCCACTCCGACACGTTGCCCGCCATGTCGAGCGCGCCCACCGGCGACACCCCTTGGGCATAGCTGCCGACGGGGGCGAGGAAGGCGTAGCCGTCACTGGCATCGGGCCACAGTCGCAAAAGCGGAATGCGCCCCTGCTCGCCGGCTGGCAAAAAACGGCCGTGATTGAAGCGGGCTTCGTCCTCCTGATTGCCCCACGGCCAGGCGCGTCCATCGGTGCCGCGCGCTGCACGCTCCCATTCGGCTTCGCTCGGCAGTCGTCCGCCGCGCCAACGACAGTAGGCGTCGGCCTCGCTCCAGGTGACCGAGGTGACCGGCCAGTCGCTCTGCGTAAAGCGTGCATCGGGCGGCGAGAGCGGGGCGGGCGAGCACACGCCGGCGACGGCGCACGGACGATACGCGGCGACGCTGACCTCGACCCGATCGATGGCGAAGCCCCCGAGATAGACGCGCACCTCGGGACCTTCGTCGGCAAACAGATCGATTGCGCAGTTGCGCGCTAAGAGCGGGCTGACCTGCGCCGTACAGCCGCGCAGCGCCGCCCGCTGGGCATCGAGGCCGGAGCCCATGATAAAGGTGCCGGCAGGAACGGTGAGCATGGCGGCCAAGGAACGCTTGATCTCGACGACTGCATTGGTCGGCACATCGGTGCCGCGCGCGCCGCTGGCGCCTGCCGCGTCTGAAGCCACGGCGAGCGCCAGGCTCATGATCAAAGTGATACGGCGCGCCATGGGGCCCACCATACTATGGCTGCTGTCGCTGCTGTTGACGACGCCGGCGGTCGCGGCCCATCGCGTGCCGACGAATCCAGCGTCCTGGCAAAAGGGCGTTTCGCTTGGCCTCTTTTCTGAAGACCCGGGCTGGTCCTACGATGGACTCCTGGGCGAGATCGCCGAGTTGGGCGCCGATCACGTGCAGCTGGTGGTCGCGCTCTACCAGGACAACGGCACCTCGACTGAGCTCTTTGCGCATCCTCGCTTCACCGCGCCGTTGGCCACCATCCGGCGCGCCGTCCGGCAGGCGCACCGACGGGGATTGGCGGTGCTGCTCTTTCCCATCGTGCGCCTGTTGCATCCCGAAGACGGTGAGTGGCGCGGGACCTTGGCGCCGCGCGATCGCGGGCTGTGGATGGCCAACTATCGCCGCCTGTTGACCGGTCTCGGGCGGCTGGCCGCCCAGGAGCACGTCGAGGCGCTGTCCATTGGCAGTGAGCTGTCGACCCTGGATACCGACCTCACCGCGTGGCGACCGCTGGCGCGAGCGCTAAGACAGATTTTTCCGGGTGAATTGGTTTACTCTGCTAATTTTGATCATTTCCTAAAAACATCTATTTTTGATTTGACCGATAAAATTGGTTTATGTGGCTATTTTTCATTGGCCACCGACGGCAAGCCGGCCACGGACGACGAGCTCGTCTCCGCCTGGCGACGCTGGCGTGTGGCGCTCGAGCTTTTGTCCAAGCAGCGCGCCCAGCCGCTCCTGTTCACCGAGGTCGGCTACCTGTCGCAAAAAGGCGCCGCTGCGTGGCCCTGGCGCGAAGCGGCCGACGAACCCGTCGATTTAGAGGAGCAGACCCGCTGCTATCGCGCCTTCGTGCAAGCCTGGCAGGACGCTCCGCCGACCCTCCTCGGCGGGGTCTATTTTTGGAACTGGTACGGCTGGGGCGGGCCGCGCTCGTCGGGCTACACGCCGCGCGGCAAGCCGGCCGCCGACGTCATGCGGCAATTTTTTCGAGCGCCCGCCGCGCGCTGATATAACTCGACCGTGTTCGCCGACGTCGCCGCCATCTATCGCCAGTCGAAGAAGAAAAACGACAATATTTGGACCGAATGGGTGTCGCGCCCGCCGGCCGCGGTTTTGGTGTGGATGCTGCGCGGCACGCGAGTGACGCCGAACCAGGTTTCCTTTGTCGCTATTTTCGTCGCCGCGTTGGGCGCCGCGATGCTGATCGGTTGGCGCTCGTATGCCGGGCTTTGGGCTGGCGGCCTCGCGCTGCAGCTGGCCTACATCATCGACTGCGTCGACGGACAGCTGGCGCGCTTGACCGGCCAGACCAGCCCGGTGGGCGCGCTCCTCGACTTCATGCTCGACGAGGTCAAGGCGTACATGGTCATCGGCGCCGCGGCCGTGCGCCAGTGGCTGATCTCGGGCGATACCACCTTCCTCTTGATCGGCATCGGCGGACC
>JBBQIO010000075.1:0-10092 GCA_038325015.1 Polyangia bacterium | reverse complement strand
CCAAGCTGGCGACCTCGATCAAACCAAGCGCCGGCCCGCTGAGCTCGACCCCCTCGCCCTGCCGATTATGAAACGGCCCTCTCATGGGTTACGGGAGTGGCTGCTCGATGCGGAAGACGCGCTGCTTTTTGCCGATGATCTCGACGGCGTCGACCTCGACGACCGGTGCGTGATCCGTCGCGCTCAAGCCGTCCAGCGTGCTCGAATGGATCAAATTGCCATCGCCACGAGCTGCGGCCAAGGAGGCCAGCCGAAAGGCGTAGCTCACTGGCTCGCCGAGCACGTCGTAAAAGCGCAGCTTCTCGGTGCCGATCTCGCCGGCCAGGAGCGTGCCCGACGCGCCGACCGCGACGTAATCGAGGAGCGGCAGACGGAGCGGCACATTTTCGCTCAGGAAGCGCGCCCGCGCATCGGAGGCTTCGGCCACCGCCGCCAAGAGGCGCTTGCGATGCTCGCCCTTGGCACCGACGAAGACGCCGAGCACCGCATCACCGAGGAACTTGACGATGCGCCCGCGATGATTTTCCAGAATCGCGCCGATATGCTCGTAAAAACGAGACAGCGCCAGCCCGAGCTCGACTGGCGCGAGCTGCGATTCGAGCGGCGAAAAATCGCGCACGTCCGCGAGAAAAACCGAAGCGTCGACGAGCTGTAGAAACATCGTGCCCATTGGTTTTTTTCTGACCCGTGGTCAGACGATCCTGAAGTGGCCCTGCATCGTGCAGCGTCGCTCGCGCGTGAAGCTGAGCGCCGTGGTCAGCCCCTCGCCCGTCGGTGACGCGATGGTGAACGAGGTGTGCCCTTCACCGTGATAGCCGAGCCCGTTGAGGTTGGAGCCGTTCTTGACGAAGATCGACGTGTTGATGACGCGCGCCATGGCCGACAGCGCGTTGATGTTGGTACCGTACATGACCGCGGTGTGGCCAAAGCCATGCTCGACCCGCTTCGCGCCGGCGATCGCCGCCGTGACGTCGGGATAGCGCACCAACGGGATCACCGGCATGAGCAGCTCGTGCTGCACGAACGGATGCTCTTCGGGGACCTCGGCGATCGCCAGCCGGCAGTCGTCTCCGACGGACACGCCGATCTGCTTCAGAATCGCGCCGGCGTTCTTGCCGACCCATTTTTTGTTGGTGTGGTCGCCTTCGAGAACCACCGATTCGAGCGCGCGGATCTGCCGCTCATTGAGCAGGTAACACCCTTCCCGCGCGAGCTTCTCTTTGAGCTTGTCGGCGATCGAGGCCACCGCGAGAATCTCTTTTTCGGCGGTGCAAATGATGTTGTTGTCGATCGAGCAGCCCTCGACCAGTCCGCGCGCCGCGAGGTCCAGGTCGGCGGTCTCGTCGACCACGGTGGGCGGATTGCCCGGCCCGGCCGCGATCGCGCGCTTGCCCGACTTCATCGCCTCTTTGACCACCCCGGGCCCGCCGGTCACCGCCAAAATGCGGATCATCGGATGGGTCATGAGCTGCTGCGCGCTGGCAATCGTCGGTTCGGCAATCGTACAGATCAGGTTCGCCGGACCACCCGCCGCCAGCACTGCTTCGTTCAGTAGATGGACGTGCCACGCAGAAATCCGCCACGCCGATGGGTGCGTGTTGAACACGACTGCATTGCCGCCGGCCAGCATGCCGATGCTGTTGCACACGATGGTCTCGGTCGGATTCGTAGTCGGCGTGATGGCCCCGAATACGCCGTACGGCGCGCGCTCGACGACGGTCAGCCCGTAGTCGCCCGACCAGGCGACCGGCCGCAAGATCTCGACTCCCGGCGTCTTATGCGCACATAGCGTGTTCTTCTTAATCTTGTCGGCGACCCGTCCGAGGCCGGTTTCGGCCACCGCAAGCTCGGCCAGCTCGTTGACCTTGTCGAGCGTCACCTTGCGCATGGCCGCGACCATTTTGTGGCGCACTTCGAGCGGTGTCTTGTCGTACTCCTCGAACGCTTTGCGCGCCGCCTTGGCGGCAGACTCGACGTCGCTGAAGACGCCCAGCTTGGCGACTGGAATACGCGCCTTGGCCGCGTCCTTGGAGTCGGCCCCGATCGACGGCCGATTCGGTGCGCGCTCGACGGCTTCCGCCGGCGACGACGGAAAGTTGGACCCGAGGCGGGCCATCACCTTCTCGACGATCTCCTGGATCCGCTGCTCGTTCATCGGCAGTGCCATGCGCTCACGACTTTACGTAACGGCGCTCGCCTTCGAGCGCGACCTCGTCGACGATGGCCATGACCGTTGCATCGACCGGTCGATCTTTGGTGGCCTTGGTCTGGCGCGCCGACGAGCCGGACACGTAGAGCACGACCTCGCCCACGCCGGCACCCACCGCATCGACCGCCACCACGGTCGCTCCATTGGGCTGGCCATCGACATCGCACGCTTTGACCAATAGGAGCTTGAGCCCGCCGAGCTCCTCCTCTTTGCGCGACGCCACCACCGTGCCGATGACCTTGCCGAGCTGCATGGCGGCTACTTGGCTTCTTTGGCCGAAGCCCCGGAGTGATGCCCGTCGTCGTTGCGGCCGAGCGGCAGCACCAGATCGACGTTGGCGTGCGGACGAGGAATGACATGCACCGACACCAACTCGCCGATGCGCTCGGCCGCGCGCTGTCCCGCTTCGGTGGCCGCTTTGACGGCTGCTACGTCGCCCCGGACGATGGCCGTGACGTAGCCGCCGCCGATTCGCTCGTAACCAACGAGCTCCACACGCGCCGCTTTGACCATCGCGTCCGCGGCCTCGACCATACCTACGAAACCCTTCGTCTCGATCATTCCCAATGCATCGGCCATGTGCCATCTCCTCGCAGAATTTGCGTCGCTCTAGCTGGTGAAATTGGCTGGGTGAAATTGATACCGACTATTTGTCGACGAACTTTTCCGAGCTCCGTCCGGTGACGCTCTCAATGGCCGCGATCGCCGCGTGCGCCGCCGAGTCGATCTCCGCCTCACTGCCCGAAAGATAGAGGCGACCGAACGCGCCGTACGGCGTGACCGAAACCAAGAACACGCGCGCCGCCTTCTCCGCCTCGTTGGCGGCAAACGACACATAGCCGGCGGGCTCGGTCTCCAAAATAAACAGTGACTGGCCGGGCAGAATCATCATGCCCTGCGAGTTCTTGTTGATGAGCTGCGCCTGGTGCGGCTCGACGGCGCGGATGATCTGGTTGGTCAACACCTTGGGTTTGAGGCGCTCCTCTTCGGCGACCCCCAGATGGGCTAAAATCGCCTGCCCGGCCTGGCGTACCTCGCCCTGATCTTCGTCGTGCACTTCGAGCAGCCCGTAGGCGCGCTCGACCACCTGGATGGCCGGCACGACGCGCGTCGCTTTGAGCGCCACATCGGTCACGCGATTGATCGCGATGCCGGGCGCGATCTCGACAAACAGCGACGCCATGCCGGGCAGTGGCAAAAAGCCGCGCGCGGTTTTTCCGATGAAGCTGGCGAGCTGCGGCTGCAGCGCGTCGAGAAACGTGTAGGTTCGTAGCGTGGTGGCCATCGGTCGCGATCCTCGTCCCGGTTCTGGTTCGAATGACTTCGTCAAACGGCGAATCACGGCGTGCCGCGGCGGATCTACCGTCGTCGAAGCTGGCGCACGCTAGCATGTCGGTTCCGCGACAATCAATAGAGCCCGGGCGGCGCCGTGCTCGGCCGCTGTACATCGCCCTGGTTGTCGTCGCGCTGGCCTGGCAGTTTCGCGGCGTGCTCGGCGGCGGCGTCTTCGCGTTCGAGGACGTGACCGCCTATTTCGTCCCGCTCTACAGCGCGCTCGGGCGGGCGCTTCGTCACCACGGGCTGCCGTTCTGGGAGATCGGCGCCTGGTCGGGGCAGCCTCTCCTCGGCGATCCGCAGGTCGGCGTGTTCTATCCGCCACACTGGCTGTGCGCCTGGGTCGCCCCGATTCGGCTGTATGCGTGGCTCACGGTGGGGCATGCGGGGCTCGGTGCGGCCGGGATGTGGCGGCTGGTGCGCGCGCGCCAAGGCAGCGTGGAGGCGGCGGCCCTGGCCGCGATCGCGTTGGCTTCGAGCGCGTTTTATGTGCTTGAAGTGCGCCACGCGATGTTCGGTGCGAGCACCGCGTGGCTGGTGTGGAGCCTGTGGGCGCTCGAACGGTGGGGGCAGGAGCGGCGCGTGGGATCGCTGTTGCTACTGGCGGCGTTTGCCGCGCTCTCGCTCTTGGCCGGCGGATGGTCGCTGCTCTACTACGGCGCGGCGGTGGCAGCGGTGCTGGCGGTGGCGTCGGCGCTGCGCAGTCGGAGCGCACGCAGCTTGGTGCAGATCGGCGGGGCTGCGCTCCTCGGGCTGGCACTCGCCGCAGTGGCTTTGGGACCGGCGCTGATGCACGCGCGCTATTCGCCGCGCTCGCTCGGTCTGACCTACTCAGAGGCGGCGAGTTACGCCTGGCCGTCGTGGCGCTACGTGGTGACACTCGTCCTGCCGACCTTTTTTGGCGACGGCGCGCGCGGGACCTACGTCGGCGCGCCCGATCAATGGGAGCTGAGCGGCTGGAGCGTTGGGCTGACCGCGGTACTGTTTGTACCCTGGGCGTTGACGCGGCGCGATCGGCGTGGAGAGCGCATTGCGCTCCTTTTTTTGTGCGGTGCAGCAATCGGTCTGGCGCGCGGTTGTGGCTTCTTCTTGCATCCCTTCTTGTATCGCCACTGGCCCCTGTTCACGTCGCTGCGCTGCCCGGCACGCGCGCTGTACGTCTGGACGCTGGTCATCCCAATTCTGGCCGGCGACGGACTCGACGAAGCCATCACATGGCTGCGGCGGGTGAGATTGCCGCAGCTGGCGCCGCTCTTGCTGTTCGTCCCCGCGGTGGCCGCCGCCGAGCTGGCGTTCACGTGGCGTGCCGAGAATCCGACTGTCGATGCGACAGGAGCTGCAGCGACCATCCCGGCGATCGAGGCGCTGCGCCATCATACGTTGCTCGGACGGGCGACCAACGAGGTGCATCTGCCGCAGTCGTTTCACAATGCGGGCATGCGCTGGGGTTACGAAAGCGCCGGCGGCTACAGCTCAGTGCCGATCTGGCGCTATCTGCACTACCTCTATATTGCCAACCATGGGCACGTCTATCCGTCGGCGCACCTCGATCGCGACCTGACTGCCCAGGGGCTGTGGCGCTTTTCATCGCCGCTCGTCGATCTGTTGGGTGTGCGCTGGGTGCTGTCGGATCGGGCGCACCCGATTGACGCACAGGCCAAAGGGTACCAGCGGGTCTTCGCCGGCGACGATGGCGTCGACCTGTGGCGCAGCGATCACGCGATGCCACGCGCGTTCGCCGTGTATCGAATCGAGGTGGCCGCCGATGCCGACGCAGCGGCCGCGGCGATCGCCGACCCCGCGTTTGCACCGGATCGCGTCGCGGTCGTCGAGGAGCCGCTGCCGTCGATTCCGCGGGCCGACGCCGCCGCGACCGACGCGCCGCCGATGACGCCGGCATCCGGGTTTTTCCGCATCGGTCCGACAGACCTGACCATCGAGCTAACAGCCACCGCGCCCGCCGTCCTGGTCATCGGCGACGCCTACTATCCCAACTGGACCGCGACCGTCGATGATGTCGACGTCCCGCTGCTCAAGGTCGACTACGCGCTGCGTGGAGTCGCGCTCACCAAGGGCACGCATGTGGTGTCGATGACATACCTCGATCTGACGATGGCGTACGGCGCAGCGATGAGCGTTACGGCGCTGGCGCTGCTGCTCCTCCTGGGGTTGCGACAGCGCTGGCTGCGGCAGGTCGGCGATAAAGAATCGTCGTCAAGTGGGCCAGCTGAAACTCTGGGGTAGAGCTCGACCTAGTCTGCTGTCCGGTTAATTCTATGTAATTCTGCGGGATTTCGACAGCCGCCTCGACTCGCTCGCTGCGTTGCACTGCCCTCAAATACAGACAGTATTCGTCGGACAGTGCGCCTTGCGACCGAGCCGATCCGGCAGCCGCAAGCTCCACACAATTAACCGGACAGCACACTAGTCTGCTGTCACAGCAGACGGCAGAATCATTCGACGGCGGTTTTGCCCTGCTCGTCGAGCTCTTTTTCGTCGGCGTCGGTAAGCACGAGCTTACCGGCGGCCACATTCTCATCGAGGTGATGCGGGTTCGACGTGCCGGGGATCGGCAGCATCACTTTCGAGCGCTTGAGCATCCACGCCAGCGCGACCTGCGCCGGCTTGGCCTTGAGCCGCGCGGCAATCTTGGTGAGCGCCGAATCAGTCCCGGCCAACTTGCCCGCCGCCAGCGGAAACCACGGGATGAAGCCAATATCGTGCTTGTCGCAATAGTCGAGCACGGCTTCGCTCTTGCGGTCGACCAGGTTGTATTCGTTTTGCACGGTCGCGACGTTGAAATGTTTTTGGGCGGCTTTGACCTCGTCGACCCCGACCTCGCTCAAGCCGAGATAGTGAATGAGCCCCTCTTTTTGCATCTCGGCCAGGCAGGCGAATTGCTCCTTTTGCGGCACCGCCGGATCGATGCGGTGCAGCTGCCATAGGTCGATGCGTTCGACCTTGAGGCGCCGCATGCTCATCAACACACACTGGCGCAGGTATTCTGGACGGCCGACCGGCAGCCAGCTGTTTGCACCGTTGCGCACGAGACCGCCCTTGGTCGCGATGAAGATCTCTTGGTACGGATGCAGCACCTCGGCGATCAGCTCCTCGGAGATGAACGGCCCGTACGAATCGGCGGTGTCGACGAAGTCGACGCCCAGCTCACGTACTCGGCGCAGGGTGTCCTTGGCGGCTTTGGGGTCAGCCGGCGGTCCCCAGATTCCTTTGCCGGTAATGCGCATCGCGCCGAAGCCCAGACGGCGAATCGAGCGCTCGCCGAGAATACGAAACTGTTCCGCGGTGCTCATGGAGAATCTCCTTGGCTAAAGACGAAGCATCGGTCCGGCCAAGGGGTGGCGCAATGCGAATTCAGTGTCAGAGACGCTACGGATCCTGCGGATCGATCTGGCCGATCGCAGGCTGCTGCTAGTTGCCCTCTTCGGTGGTTGGCGGCTCGGGGGCCATCGGGAATGTATGGCGCGAAACCACGTCGGCCGTGGTGATCACGATCATCAGAACGACCAGCAGCATCGACATGATCATGACCATCTTGTTGGCGAACTTCTGCTCGATGAGGTGCATGAAGAACAACAGGACGATGGTCGTCTTGGCGCAGGCGATGCCGAGCGCGATGTACATCTCCGCTTCGCCGACCTTCAGGTAGGTCGAGCCGAACGATGCCAAGGTCAGCGACACCAGCGCCAAATAGAGCAGGAAGTAGGTTCCGCCCTTGAGGTGCTTGTGCTCGTGCGGCTTTTCCATGTCCGCGGGCGATGCCGTTGGTTCCCCGGGGTTTTTGTTGCCCATCGTATGGTCCTCAGCTCATCAGCTCAAAGGGAGAACGGCGTTATGTCTAATGCGTTAGATACAAAAGCGGCCACAAGAAGATCCAAACCACGTCGATGAGATGCCAATAGAGAGTCCCCATCTCGAGCCCGACATAGTTGTCCGCCGAGTAACGCCCGCGATGCGAGCGCACCAATAGATAGAGCAGCACGCCCATTCCGCCCATGACGTGGAGCGCGTGCAGGCCGGTCATGACGAAATAGAGATTGAAGAAGATATTGGCGCCGAACGTGTGCAGCTCGCCGCGATACCAGAGCCCGGGAAAAATCCCCTCTTTGAAGTGGGCCATGTATTCGAACGACTTGATCACCATAAAGGTCGCGCCACACAGCATCGTCAGCCCGAGCAGCCACGGAATCAGCTTGATGCGCGAGGCCCGCACGGCCCACACGCACAATGCAGCGGTCAACGAGCTGGTCAACAGCACGAGCGTGTTGACCGTCCCTAAAATGATGTTGTTCTTTCCGGCGGCTTCGGCGAAATCGACTCCGTACATTGAGCGATACGCCGTATACAGAACGAACAATCCCGCGAACAGCAGGATTTCCGTCGCCAGAAAGCACCACATCCCGAATTTAAGCGCCGTCTCCTGATGCTCGACGGTGCTGAAGTGCTCAGCTAAGCGAGGCGCGGGCACGCGCTTCCTCCTCGGTAAGGTCGTAGTCGTACGCCGTGCGATCGATCATCACGGGCGTCGACGAAAAATTGTGTTTCACCGGCGGAGACTCAGTCAACCATTCAAAGCTGCGCGAGTGCCACGGATTCCGTCCCGCCGGCTTGCCCCACTTCATGGCCAAGAGCAGGTTCACGAGCGCCAGCACCAGCGCCATGCCGAGCAGATAGGCGCCGCCCGTCGACAGCACGTTGAGCCACTGAAAGCGCGGCGGATAGCTGAAATAGCGGCGCGGCATACCCATGTTGCCGAGGAGAAATTGCGGCGTGAACGTGATCAAGAACCCGAGGAAGACGCCGGCCGACGTCAGGAGGCCCATGCGCTCGTTGTACATGCGGCCGAACATCTTGGGGAACCAGTAGTGCACAGCCGCCAAGAACGCCGTCAGTGAGCCGCCAACCATGATGAAGTGGAAGTGGGCGACCACGAAGTAGGTGTCGTGCCAGTGGATGTCGAGCGACTGTGTGGCCACGGCCACGCCGGTCATGCCGCCGAACACGAAGAGAAACAGAAACCAAAAGAAGTACAGCATCGGGGTATTGAAGTGGACGTTGCCTTTGTACATCGTGCCGACCCATGTGAAGGTCTTGATGGCCGACGGAATGGCGACGAACATCGAGAGCACGCCGAAGATGCCGGCGTCGAGCTCCGAGATGCCGGCCACGAACATGTGGTGGCCCCAGGTCAAAAACCCCAAAAAGGCGATGCCCAACGACGAGTACGCAATCGCGTGATAGGACGCCGGGCGGCGCCGCGAGAAGGTGGTGATGATCTCCGCGATGACACCCATGCCGGGCAGAATCATGATGTAGACCGCCGGGTGCGAATAGAACCAGAACAGATGCTGAAACAGCACCGGGTCTCCGCCCTGCGCCGGGTCGAACAGCCCGAGGTGCAGACCATGGTCGAGGCCGACCAGCGCGATCGCCAGACCGAGCACCGGAGTCGCCAGCAGCTGAATGACGCTGGTCGCGTAAATCGCCCAGACGAACAGCGGCATGTCATGCCACTTGAGCCCTTTGGCGCGCAGTAGGTGCGTCGTGACAATCAGGTTCAGCCCGGTGAAGATCGATGAGAAGCCGACCAGGAAGACGCCGATCGCGACCGGCACCACCGACGTGAGCGTCTTGGTGGAAAATGGCGCATAAAAGGTCCATCCGGTATCGGTGCCGCCGGCGATCATGCCGGTGAGCGCGAAGATGACGCCCGCGACGTAGATGTAGAACGAAGCCAGGTTCAGCCGCGGGAACGCCAGATCTTTGGCGCCGATCATGATGGGAATGAAGAAGTTGCCGAAAATCGCCGGAATCGACGGGACCAGAAAGAGAAACACCATGGTCACGCCGTGCAGCGTGAACATTCGGTTGTAGCTGTTCGCATCCATGATCGTGCGGCCGGGCGTCAACAGCTCGGTGCGCAAGAGCATGGCGAACGAGCCGCCCAGAATGAGCATCGCCAAGATGACGACATAGAACATGATGGCAATGCGCTTATGGTCTCCGGTCAGGAGCCACGAGCGAATGCCTCGGTCGGCGGTATAGAAATCCGGCTCGGGCGTGTCCGTAGCGGCGGTCATTGCGCACTCCCGCCCCCGGCGGGTGCCGTCGGGGGAATAATCAGAGGAACTCCTGCATTCGGCGCTGGCCACGGCTTGATCGGCAGGTCGCGCAGCGACTTGATGAGCTCCAAAATCGACGCCGTCTCCTCGGCGCGCAGCACGCCGTGATAGGTCGGCATGATGGCCTGATACCCCATATGCAGCTTGGCCTGCGGGTCCATCATCGACTCGGTCAAGTACTCTTCATCGGCGTAGACCTTGGCGCCGTCGGCCAACGGGACCGTCGAGTGATACACGCCCGCCCAGCTCGGCCCGAGGTAGGTCGAGCCGTCGAGGCTGTGGCAGCGTAGACAGCCGTGGTCGGCGGCGGCGCGAAATCCCTGCCGAGCCAAGTTGGTCTGTTGAATCGCTGCAAACTCTTCGGGAACGGCCGGCTCTTGATAGGGCTGACCGGCCATCGGCTCGGTG
>JBBQIO010000074.1:0-10148 GCA_038325015.1 Polyangia bacterium | reverse complement strand
CCGTCGCCACGCCACGGCGGTCGCGGCGCATCTCAAGGTGCCGCAGAGCTGGGAGCTCGAGGTTGCCGCCACGCTCTCGCAGATCGGCGCAGTGATCTTGCCGCCCGAGACGCTGGCGCGCGTGGCAGCGGGGGATGCACTGAACGCCAGCGAACAGACGCTGGTCGACCGATTGCCGGCGCTCACGGAGAAGCTGCTCGGCAACATTCCGCGCCTCGAAGGCGTGCGGGCAAACCTGGCTCAACTCGGACAGCCGTCGAGCGAGCTGCCGTGTGGCCAGGCATCGCCCTCCGAGATCGGTGCGCGCGTCTTAAAGGTGGTCATGGATATGGACGTTCTGGAGCAGCGCGGCCTGAGCAGCATCCTGGCACTCTCGACGCTGCGCAACCGGCAACCGGCTTACGATCCGACGGTGCTGACCGCGTGCGAGACACTGTATCCAGGAGGGGACCGAGCGACGCAGGTGCTGGAGGTCGGGATCAATGCGATTCGCATCGGTTGCATCTTTGCCGAGGATGTTTTCATGAACACCGGAGCACTCTTAGTCGCGCGCGGCTACGAAGCGACCGATACCTTCGTCGAACGAGTGCGGCACTATCGTCCGGGCACAGTCCGCGAGCCGGTCCGCATCATCGTTGCGGTATGAGACTGCGTTAGGGCCCGTCCCGAAATAATCAGATCGCGTCATCATGTCGCGGGTGTCGGGTGGATGGAGTAGTTCCACTCACCGTGAAAAGTGTGAGGCTCGAGGTTAACGAGTGCGAGTTGCTTGTCCGAGACTTTGCGACCCTTGGCGTAGACGCGGTCATCGATGCGGCTTCGCACGGTGAGTCCCGTGGTCGTCGTCGTAGCGGCGATCAGCTTCACGATGACCTGATGGGCGACGAGCGGCTTGCCGCGCCAGTTCTTGGTGATGAAGGAAAACAAGCGGTGCTCGATCTTGTTCCACTTGCTGGTCCCGGGTGGCAGATGACAAACGGTGATCGGGAAGCCAAGCTCGTCGACGAGTCCCTGTAGCTCGAGCTTCCACAGGCGCAGCCGGTAGCCGTTGCTGCCGCCCCCGTCGGCCGTGATCAGGAGCGAGCTCGCATCGGGATACCTCGTCGCACCCATCTCCTTCCACCAGGTGCGAATGGTCTGCACGGCGAATTCGCCAGTGTCGTGGCTGATGCCCACACTCACCCATGCTTCGTTCTCTTGGAGGTCATACACACCATAGGGTGCGGCCTTGCCTTCTCCTGGTCGGCAAAGTCATGCATGTTGACGTCTTCGGGATCACCTTGTGCTCGCAGCTCGCGGCCACCGTTCTTGTAGGGGCCGACAAGCTCCTTCTTCTTGGTGTCCACGGAGATGACCGGCTCGTTCGTCTCGAGTTGACGACGGATCATCTCGTTGATGTGCTCGAACTGCGCGTTACGGTCCGGATGCTGCGCGCCTTCGAGTCGTTTGCGATTCGCCTGAAGGCTATAGCCGAGGTCCTTGAGCAGACGCGCTACCATGTTCTTGTTCGTCTGATGGCCTTGCTTCCTGAGTGCAGCGACGATGTTTCGTTGGCTCCGCGCCGTCCACAACAGCGGCGATTCCGGATCACCACGGGTCGTGGATTCGACCAGTGCTTTCAGATTCGGGATGAGCGTCGGGTCCTTGTCCGTCGTCTTCTTCCGGCCGCCGCCCGGGCGCCGGCTTCGGGTGAGGGCCAGGCCCGGTGCCGTGCCGTCTTCGATCGCACGCACTTCTCTGATTCCGTTTCCGATCACGCTCGGCGCCATCCCGGTTGCACGAGCCGCGGCGATGATCCCGCCAAAGCCAAAGGCCATGGCCTCGTTCGCAACAAACAGCCGACGAGACCGCTCCGTGAAGCTGCCCTTCAACGTGTCGTAGCGCTCCCGAATCTCTGATTCGCGCACCGCTCGCGCCTCGATAGCGGACAGTTTCTTGGCCGCAGTCCGCTTGCCGACACGTTTCGTAGGGCGAGACTTCAGGCCTCCGGATCTCCTCGTGGCGGATTTTCTAGCAGTGGGCTTTCGGGCGCCGGGCTTCTTCATCTACGGTGGATGAAGATCCTCTCAGCTAAAATAGTCAACTGTATTATTTCGGGACAGTGCCTTAGGGCCCCCCGTACGAATAACTCGCTCGTTCTCGTCCCCGATGCATCCCGGCTAACCGCGTTGCTCCTCGGTGACTGGCCGACGGACAGCTCCCTCCTCGCGCCTTGCCATCCGGGCGACTCGGAACCGAGCTGCGATCGATTTGTTCTAGTTCCCCGAGCTGCCCGGCGGCCGGACCATCTTGTTGACCAGGGCTCTGACCAAGCGTGGATCGAACGGCTTCTCGATGACCGTGAAGGCGCGGCCGGCGATCGTGGTCGCCGGAGCCGAGTAGGTGTCGGCGGAAAAGAACGCCATGTGATGAAGCTGGTCGGGCGCTTCGCAAGCGAGGCGCTCCAAAAATTCGACGCCGCCCATACGCGGCATGCCGACGTCGCACAGGATCATGTCGAAGCGCTGACCGTCGCGAATGAGGTCGAGCGCAGCCACGCCGTCGCCGACCGTCACGACCTCGTGATCGGCGCGCAAAAGCCGCACCATCGCGCGGCACATCACCTCTTCGTCGTCGACGATCAGGACGCGGCTCACGATTTGTCCCATCGTCGATGCAAGAGCGCGCGCAGACCATCCGCGTCGATGGGCTTGACCACGGAGCGCCCGCTCATCTGCGCGAGAAACGCGCTCGTTCCTTCGGAGATTTCGTCCGAAGGAAGCGGCGCCAAGAAGAGCATCCGATCGGCGGCCACGTCGCACCTGCGGGAGAGCTCGGTGTAGAGCGCGATTCCGCTCATTTCCGGCATCGCGACGTCGCACAGAATCAGATCGTAGTCGTCGCTCTCGATGCGCGACAGCCCGTCGCGTGTGTTGTCGACCGTGGTCAGGTCGTGCTCGGTGCCGAGCGCGCGATGGAGCGCCGCCGCGACCGCCGGCTCGTCGTCGATGACCAGGATGCGACGTCGGACGATCGGCCGGGTCGCGGCTTCGAGAAAGACTCGCACCGTCGTTCCGTGCCCCGGCGTCGACTCGACTTCGATTGAGCCTCGTACAGCCGACATGATGGCGGTGCACAGAGATAGACCCAGCCCGACGCCCCCTCCGACCGGCCGCGTCGTGAAGAACGGATCGAACATCCGGGTCCGCACCGCCGGCGTCATTCCGACACCGCGGTCGACGACCTCGATGCACACGCGTCCATCGGCGCGGGTGTGGCCGAAGATCGACACGACCTGTTCGGCAGCGTTGCCGTCATGGGCGGCGTAAGCGCGCGCCGCGTTGGTCAAGAGCTGCAAGAACAGCTGCGCGAACAGCGCGTCTTTGCCAAACACGAAAGGCACGTCGGCCAGATCGGTGGTCACCCGTGCGCGGCCCTGCAGCTCCGCGCTGGCCAGGCGAATCGAGCGCTCGATCACCGTAGTGAGATCGACTGCGCCGCCTTCGGGTAAGAGCGGGTCAGCCTGTGAGAACATGCGCAGCTCACGCACCAGATCGCGTACGCGAAGGGCGCCGTCATAGGCCTCTTCGAGCGCCTCGATGAGCTCGACATCGTCGGGCGATTGGCGCGTGGTCAGTGCTTCGGAGACCAGCTGGATGTTGGCCGCGTTGTAGGCCAGAGGATTGTTGATTTCGTGGGCTGCCCCATGGGCAAAGGTGCGCAGCGCATCCATCCTTTCGGCCAAGAGCTCGCTCTGATGTTCCTGCTCGGCGCGTTGGCGCGCGGCCAGTTTGAGCTCGAGCTCGGCCCGGCTGCTGATCAGGACCAGCGGCGGCGCCGCCGCCCGCACCGCATCCCATTCGCTGCCGCCAAACGGAATCGCCGCATCCACAATCAACATTGCGACGGGCCCACGGAGGGCGTCAGCGACGGTGTCGAAGGTGCCTACGATATATTCTGTGTCGACGAGCGCTAAAGCCAGCGCGGCGAAGACCGAATCGATGGTAACGACCGCGGCGATCATCTAGTCAGCTATCGGCGTGGGAGTAGCCAACTTGAGTCTTACTGTAGCGCGGCTTTCATGAACTCGTTATTCTGAAATCCGCACCGTGGTGCGCCAACTGGTGGGCCGGGGAGGGGGGACGCATTGACTGCACGCGATCGTGAACACCAGGCCCTGCGAGCTTTTGCTGTCGCGTGTCTGGAACACTACGAGGAGCTGGTCGCCGCGGTTCTGCGCGCCACGAGCGATCAGCCAGCCTTGGGTCAGGTCTTGCGGGCCGTGTCGGCAGGCGAGTGGGATGGGCGTGCGGTTCGACTCAAGGTCTCGCTCAGGCGTGCCGTCGACGAACAGACTGCTGGGTCCGAGCTGCTCAGCGAGATCGCGGGCTCGCTGGCCGAGCTGCCGCTGACGGCCGAGGCGTTCACCGACCTTGCCACCGACGTCGTTCTACCTCTGCTCGCGTCGCACATGCAGTCGCGTGGCGCCGCCAGCGCAGTCGCCGATCTGCTGCGGCACAATCGCTGCCTGGCTCGGCTGCTACTGGCGATCGCAGCCGCGCGCTCGCGCACGTTCGAGTCCAGCGAGCCTGCCCGACCGGCGGTGCGGGAAGCCGCCGAGGCGCGCTACAGCCGGCTCGTGCGCTCGGGCATCATCGGCGTCGTCGTCGTCGATCCGCAGCTCAACGTCATCGAGGTCAACGACGCGCTGCTCGAAATAATCGGCTATTCGCGCGCCGAGGCGATGACCGGCAGATTCCGTTTCACCGACGTGACCCCGCCGGAGTGGCGACGGTCGGACGACCTCGCCGTCGAGCAGCTCAACACGTACGGCGTCAGCGCGCTGCGCGAAAAGGAGTACGTCCACAAGGACGGTCGGCGCATTCCCGTGCTGGTGGGCGCGGCGCGGCTCGACGCTGCCGCACCCGAGGTCATCTCGTTCGTGCTGGACATCAGCGAGCGCAAACGGTCCGACGGGCTGATTCGCAAGCTGGCCCAAGAGCGGGCGGCCGATGCCAAGTTTCGCGCGCTCGTCGAGTCCGCTCCGGACGCAGCGGTGATCATCGACGCCGCCGGCCGGATCGTGCTGGTTAACGTGCGTACCGAGTCGATGTTCGGCCATCATCGCGAGGCGCTCTTGGGCCAAAGCGCGGACCTGTTGTTGGCGCAGGGCTCGCGACGAAGCGTGGGTGGGCGCTCGAGCTTTTTCGGCGATCCACTGACCACTGGAACGCCGCGCATGATGTGGGGCCAGCGTCGCGACGGTTCGGCATTTCCCATCGAGGTGAGCTCCAGTCCCCTCAACACGTCAGAGGGCCTCTTGGTGTCGAGCACGATTCGCGACATCACCGAGCGCCGGCGGGTCGAGGCGGCGCTCGAGGCCAGCGCGGCGCAGCTCAAGATGACCAATCGTGAGCTCGAATCGTTCAGCTATTCGATGGCCCACGATCTGCGCGCTCCGCTGCGGGGAATGAGTGGGTTTGCCCAAATTCTGCTCGATGAATACAATCAGAAGCTAGACGACGAAGGAAAAGAATGTCTGCAGGAGATCCAAGCCAATGCCAAGCGAATGGGAGCACACATCGATGCTTTGCTATCGCTGGCGCGGGTCTCGCGCGGCGAGCTGCAGCTATTGCGGGTGGACCTCACGGCGCTGGTCGAAAATGTGGCGGCGCAACTGGCCGCGGCTGAGCCGTCACGGCATGTCGAGCTTGCGGTCGAGTCCGATCTCTTTGCCAACATGGATCCGTCCCTGGCGCGAACCTTGGTCGAGAGCCTATTGGACAATGCTAGGAAATTCACGATGAACGTCGAGGCGCCACGCGTGGAGTTCGGTCGCACCATCAAGGACGGTCGCGCCACCTTCTTCGTACGCGACAACGGCGCGGGGTTCGATATGGAGTACGCGAGCAAGCTGTTCACGCCTTTTCAGCGCCTGCACTCGGTTCGCGAATTTCCCGGCACCGGCATCGGGCTCGCGTCGGTGCAGCGCATCATTCATCGGCATGGCGGATGCGTCTCGGCCGAGGGAAGCGCGGGACGCGGCGCGACCATCTCGTTCAGCCTGCCAGAAGATCTGACGGTGAGATAAATGGCTAAGACGATCCTTTTGGTCGAAGACAATCCTACCGACGAGCAGCTCACGATCCGCGCCTTCGCCCGCTCGGGCGTGGCCAATCAGCTGATCGTGGTGCGTGACGGGGTCGAGGCGCTCGACTATCTGTTCGCGCGCGCCAGCTACGCGGGTCGAGACACGTCGGTTTCGCCGGCTGTCATGCTGCTCGACCTCAATCTGCCGCGCATCGACGGTATCGAAGTGCTCAGGCAGGTACGGGCGAACCAGCACACCAGCTTCTTGCCGATCGTGGTCTTGACGGCATCCAAGGAGCAGGAAGACATCGTGCGCAGCTATTCGCTGGGCGCCAACGCGTACGTCCGCAAACCGGTGGATTTTCTGGAATTCGTCGAAGCCGCGCGCACGCTCGGCCTGTTTTGGCTGCTCCTCAATGAACCGCCACGCATGCCCAAGATCCCATGAGCACCGCCGAACCCGGCGCGCCCACACTCCGGGTGCTGCTCGTCGAGGATTCGCCGGTCGACGCCAAGCTGATCATTCACGAGCTGCGGCGTACGCAGCGGCCGGTCGAGCACGAGCGAGTCGAGGACGCTGCCGCGATGCGGGCCGCGCTGCAGCGAGGCGGCTGGCATATTGTCATCAGCGACTGGTCGATGCCGCGCTTCAGCGCACGCGCGGCCCTCGATCTGGTGAAGAACGAGCTGAAGATCGATCTCCCGTTCATCATCGTCTCGGGAACCATCGGCGAGGAGGCCGCGGTCGAAGCGATGCGCGCCGGCGCGCACGACTACGTGCTCAAAGACAATCTGATGCGCTTGGTGCCGGCCGTCGAGCGCGAGCTGCGGGACAGCGTCGAACGACACGACCGGCTGCTCGCCGAGGAGCGCTTTCGCCTGCAGGAATCGCGCTTTCGTGCGCTCATCGAGAAGAGTCAGGATGGCGTTTCACTGACCGCGGCGGACGGCACGATCCTGTATTCGAGCCCGTCGGCCAAGCGCATTCTGGATCTCGGAGCAGAAGAGCGCGCCGGCAACCAGACCTCGATGCGCACGCACCCCGACGATCAGGCGCGACTCTCGGAATCCACGAGCGCGCTGATGCAGCAACCGGGCGCGACCTGCTCGCTCGAATTTCGCGTGCTGCACTCGGACGGCTCGGTGCGCTGGATTGAGGGGTCTGGCACCAACCTTCTCGACGACGCGAGTGTCGGCGCGATCGTCGGCAATTTCCGCGACATCACCGATCGGAAGCACGCACTGGAAAAGCTGCAGGCCAGCGAGGCTCGATTCGCCCGGCTTGCCGAGTCGGGGATCATCGGCATCGTGGTCTCCGATCGGGCCGGCAACGTATACGACGTAAACGACGCGGCGCTTCAGATGGTCGGCTATAGCCGTGAAGACGTACTCGGAACACCCGGACTATGGAACAGCTTGACGCCGCCCGATTGGACGGCGGGCGATCGTACGGCCAGTGCACAGCTCGCAGCAGGTGGCATCGCGTCGCCATGGGAAAAGGAACTCCTGCGCAAAGACGGCAGGCGGGTGCCGGTACTGCTTGGCGTGGCCATGCTCGACACCGACCAGTGCATCACCTTTTTGGCCGACCTCAGCGCCCGCAAACACGCGGAGCGCGCGCTGCGCCAAAGCGAAGAGCAGCTGCGACAGGCGCAAAAGATGGAGGCCATCGGCCGCCTGGCCGGCGGCATCGCGCACGACTTCAACAACCTGTTGTCGACGATCCTCAGCTACTCGGAAATCTTGATCGAGGATCTGCAAGAGGAGGATCCGATTCGCGCGGATCTCGAATCGATCAATGAAGCCGGCAAGCGCGCCGCGAGCCTGACGCGGCAGCTCTTGATGTTCAGTCGGCAACAGGTCGTCGAGCAGAAAGTCGTCGATCTGAACGCGCTGCTCGTCGACATGGACAAGCTCCTGCAGCGGCTCTTGGGCGAGGACATCAAGCTCATCACCAATCGCGCGCGCGCGTTGGGCAAGGTCAAGATCGATCCCAGCCAGATCGAGCAGGTGGTGATGAACTTGGTCGTCAATGCGCGCGACGCCATGCCGACTGGCGGTCAGCTCACGCTCGAGACCGCCAACATCGACATCGATGCGGCCTACGCCAGTCAACACCTCGGTATGATCGTCGGGCGGCACGTGATGATAGCGGTGGCCGATACCGGCGTCGGCATGGACGCGCAGACGCAGGCGCGTGTGTTCGAGCCGTTCTTCACGACCAAAGGGTTGGGGCAGGGCACGGGGCTCGGCCTGTCGACGGTGTTTGGCATCGTCAAGCAGAGCGGCGGCTACGTCTCGGTGCAGAGCACTCCGGGCAAGGGCACCATTTTTCACGTGTACCTGCCGCGCACCGACGAGCCGCTCGACATCCTGCGGCACATCGCCGAGCCGGTGAGCCTGACCGGTACCGAGACGATTTTGGTCGTCGAGGACGAGGACCAAGTGCGCGCCGTGGCGATCGGTATTCTCGAACGCAAAGGCTATCGCGTGATGGCGGCGAGCGACGCCGCCGAGGCGCTGGCATTGGCTAGCGCGTACGACGGCCCGATTCATCTCCTGCTGACCGATGTGGTCATGCCTCACATGAGCGGGCCGGAGCTGGCCAAGCGAATCGCTTCGGCGCGGCCGGACATGAAGCTTCTGTGCATGTCGGGTTACACCGATGACGCGGTCGTGCGGCACGGCGTGCTGGACTCGACGATCGCGTTCTTGCAAAAGCCCCTGACGCCGGAGTCGCTGACGCGGCGCGTGCGCGAGGTCCTCGGGTAGATCAGGTCACCTATCCCGATGCTCGATTGCGTCGACCGCTGCGGTCGAGCCTGATGGCCGCCTCGCGCCATAACCGATGCCGAAGAGCAGCGCCAGAACGCGCAAGATCCGCCGCCCGAACGGAAACAGCGCCGACAGCCCGGCGCTGCCGATGAGAATCAGCCCGTAGTTGAAGTGGTGCACGGGATCGCGGCCCTGTACCAGCGCGAACAGACGCTTCTCCAGGCCGTACTTGAGGATCGTGGCCACGACCATGCGCGCGCCCGACAAGGCGACGATGAAGCCGACGAGCATCCAGAACGGCGGCTCGGCGCCACGGCGCACGACCAAGCGGCGAAACAGAGCGGCCGGTGAGAGTCGGGAGACGCGCGCGGCGCGCTGCGTGAGCGCATCGCGGCGCTCAGCGATTGCCGAGCTCAGTTGGGCCGGCGAGACAGCTCCCGCGCCAGATCCGCGGCTAATGGAAGCGCCACTGCGGGGAACTCTTCGACCACCGCGTCGAGACCGGCGCGATCGAGGGTGGCCAGGCCGGCGCCTTTACTGCCCGCCGTCGGGCAAAACGGGACCAGCCGCGGGTGGCGGTCTGCAGCGCCAGATCGCCGTAGCGGTCGCCCGGCTCCAGCGTCGCGTGCAGTGGTGCTGCAACCGTCTCAGCGGCCATCTCAACGCGCCCCGCGAGGATCACCACCATGCGAATGCCGTCGACGTCGGTGCCGAACGAACGCTCCTCGGCGGGGACGAGCGTTTCAATCCGAAAGCGGCCGGCGATGCGTCCGACTTCATCGAGCCGCAGCGCTTCGAACAGCGACAGGCTGCCGAGCAGGCTCTCGAGCGACTCCGACGCCGGCTGCTCATTCGATGGCGGGAATGGGGACGACCGGACCGACGACCGGACCGACGACAGGTCCGACTGGCGCAGCGCCGACGGAGTCGCGACGATCGAGCGGAGCCTCGCCTTCGATGCCAAGCACCTCGTAGGTCAATACGGGTCGATTGCTGCGAGCGCAGTGAGCTTGGCTTTGACGGTGCGCAGACGGAAGGGCGACATTACAGTAAGGCTCTTAGCACGAGGCGGTGGGCCTCGTGCAGCGCAATGGGTAGCGTGAAGAAGAATGTACTGCCCGCTCCGACTCTGCTTTCGACCCAGATCCGACCGCCGTGCGCCAGCACAATTCCTCTGACGATGGATAGGCCGAGCCCGGTGCCCTGCCGGGCCGTAGGTTGGGCTTGCCAGAAGCGATCGAAGAGATGAGGAAGGTTCTCGCATGGAATTCCGGAGCCAGTATCCGTCACCGAGAACTGGACGA
>JBBQIO010000073.1:0-10205 GCA_038325015.1 Polyangia bacterium | reverse complement strand
ATTGAATGCGCCGTCGCGATCCGTGGCGCCGCTCATCACCGGCTCGGAGATCTTGCCGTCCTTGTCCCAGGCCTCGACCCGCAAGCCCGGCACCGACTTGCGGTTTTGATCGATGACGCGCCCCAGAATGCGAAAACCCTCGTTCCTCATCATCTCCCCCTCAAAAACGCGGCTGGTCACGGCGGTGCAGCGGCCCGCCGAATGGCTCGATACCGCAATACGCGACTCGACTTCGCTTGGTGAAACCGTCTACTGGGATTGCTACTGGCGCGACTGGCGACGAGACCCTGACGCAAGAGGCCGGCGAAACGAGGATAGAGTGCAGCCTCTACAAGCGTCAAGGAGGACGACGGGGGATTTAGGGAGTGTCTTTGGGAAGCAGCGGGGTGCGCGCGCCTTTTTGGTTGTAGCGCCAGGCGTAGGCGGCTCCGATGACCGTCGACAGCGGATGGATGAGGCCGAGTAAAGGCAATAAAAGCAAATGCGGCAAGAACGAACATAGCAGCAAATAAACGACTATCGCTGGAGCCGCCTCCTGCAGCGGCGCGGCATAAAGCCAGCCGAGCGGCCCCAGCACGAACGACAGCGCGCCACTTGCGATGAGCGATTTTTCGCCCTCGCCGACACGGGTCAAATCACGCATACCGGGCCACGCGCGGCGCGCCAATCCGCTGCCTGCCGAGCGCGCCAGTGCCGACGAGGGCGTCGAGCCGCGCAGCTCATTGAGCTTGACCAGATCGGTAATGGAGGTGACGCCGGTCTTGGGGCGATCCGCGCCCTGCACCGTCCACAAGACCTCGCCCGCGTCATCGGAGTCGAAGTCGAGGACGCCATCGGTGACGAGCTTTTGCAGCCAGGCCTCGATCTTCTTGCGTGGCTCTTTGACGTAGAACTGAATGTTCGCGCGGGTCAGTGGTACCCGGGTCGTCATCCACAGATGTAGGAGCTGCTGCTCGAACTTGCCAATGTCCATCAGTAGAGAAATGTTGGCCGCCCACGCGCCGAAGTCAAACCGGGGCGCTGTGGCGGCAGGTGGGTAGGTCTGGTAAGACCGTTTTATGGGCACGCTCCGGTCGGTCGTTTTAGCAGCTGTGATCGGTCTGGTCGGCGCCGTCTCCGGCTGCTCTTCGGGCGGGGCCTCGTGCCAGAGTCCATTCGCGCCCGGTGGCGGGTCGGCGAGCTGCAGCGCGTGTCTGGAAAAGAGCTGCGGAATGGACGTGGCGAGCTGTTTCGGCAGCGGCTGGATGCAGGGCGCGTACAGCGGCCCGTGCAGCGGAGCGCTAAGCTGCGTCTGCTCGTGCGCGCCCAACGATTCGATGTGTCAGACCGACTGCTTCAGGACGGCAGCGCCGGCGTGCACCAGCTGCTCGGCGGGAGTCAACGACTGTGAGCGGCAAAGCTGTGCCAGCGCGTGCGGCCTGGTCTCGGCGACCAACGGCGCGACGGGAGCGACGACGGGCGGAACCACCACTGGGACGACGACGAGCGGCACCACCAATGGCACGACGGCGGGGGGAACCACGGCGGGGGGAACCACGGCGGGCGGAACTACGGCGGGCGGAACTACGGCCGGCGGAACCACGGCGGGCGGAACCACGACTGGCACGACAACGGGAGGCCCCGGTACCAACTGCGCGGATGCCCTAATCTGCTGCGAGAATTTCGGCGTCCCGTCGGCGTACTGCCAGAGCACGCTCGGCGGCCTGACCGACGCCCAGTGCGGCATGCTGCTGCAAGGCTTCGGCTGCTAGAGGATCAGATCGATCGAATTTGATCCTCATCGATCACCCGGTCTATTGGACTGGAGCTGCACAACAGCGAAAGCCGGTCGAGTAGTCGTGATAGCCGAGCTCGTGGGCCGACGTCACGTACAGGCAGCCGGGGCCGTTGATCTCGGCGTCCCCGTAAAAGCCGCCGCGAAAGCGGCCGTGCCCCTTGGCGTCGGCGGCGTCGGAGCCCCACTCGTGCAGATTGCCCATGCAGTCGTACAGGCCATACGGTGAGACGCACTTGGCGTACGCACCGCTCGGCGCCAGCCCGCCATCCCACTCGTTGAGCTTGGGGTCGTTGAACTCGGCGTAGGTCCACTTGTTGGGATCACTGCCGAAGAAGCGCGTCATGCTCGACCCCTTGCCCTCGTTGCAGTACCCCTTTTTGTCGACCGTGCCGCCGTAGGGATAGTCGTTGGCCGCATTGGGCCCCCGGCACGCCAGCACGAATTCTTGTGCACTGCACAAACGCTTGCCCGCCGCGCTACACGCGGCCGTGGCCTGGCGCTGCGAGATGTAGCCCTGCGGCACCGCGCCGCGCGCATTTTTCGCCCGCACCCCAAGATCGCCGATGACCACGTAGGGCGAGTGCGCATGCTCGTTGCCCGCGGCGTCGACGGTAACGACGAAGGCTTCGTAGGTGTCCATGCAGTAGCTGGTCACGCGCGTCATCCCAGAAGGGCAGCCGCCATCGGTAGGCGGTGACAGCACGTCGGCTCGGCTGAGATCTGGCGGCCCCAGGTCGAAGGGCGTCGTGGCGGAAAGGTCCGGCGGCGGCGCGAGATCGACGGCGCCGCCGTCGGGCTCAAACGATGGTGTATTGTTACTGCACGCAGCGAGCGACAGCGAGCACAACACCATGCACAGCCGAATCACTGCTCTAAACTAGCATGCGAACCGATTTGGTCGTGAGCGTGCGTTGTCGCTTCCCCTCGAGGATCGCTTGCACCAAGATGGGGGCGTGAAGACCATTCCGTATCCGACCAGGAGCTGGGTCGCCCGCATCGTCGCGACGCTCGCGCTCGTTTCGGGGAGCTTTGCATTGGCCGGCACACCGGGCGGGGAGGTCGGTCCCGAGGACCCTCACTCGGCACCCGCGACCTCGACACCGAGCGCGAGCGCCACGCCAGCGTCGACCGCGACGCCCCCCGTGCCCGAAGTCGCTGTGGCGCGCTCGAAGGCGACGCCGTCCCCCTCTCCTTTGGCCGACCCTTCCGCCCCCGTCGTGGTGCACGAGCGAACTGCGTTCGTCGTTCCGGGGCCGCTTGAGGGTGCCAGCGCACAAATGCGCGCCCGTGCGGCCAGCGTGATCCTCGGCCGCGCGCTCGAAGACAGCGAGTTCCAAGTCACGCTCGCGCCGCGCGTCGGCACCGACAACATGCAGCTCCAGGTCAACGGCGCAGTCGTCCTCGACCTGGCGCCGAGCGACGCTAAGCTGCGCGACCTACCGCCACCGGTCTACTACGAAACCGCGCGCGCCGAGCTGGCCACCTTCCTCGAGCGCGAAGGGCGCCGCGCACAGCTGCAGCAGAGTGTGCTGGCCTTCTCCTTGATCATCTTCGCAGGATTGATCCTGCTGCTCACGATTCGCTTCATTCGCAGCCGCGCCGCCGACGCACGCGACTGGACCGAGAAGCTGGCACGCGGACAGGGGCTGCGCATTCGCGAGCTCGAGGTGCTCTCGGCGCAGGCCGTCGAGGGCGTGCTGTACATTTTGGTCGGCGTGGGCAGCCTGCTTCTGCAGGCCGCGCTGGTCTACGGCTACCTGGTCTACACCCTGTCGCGTTTCGCGTTCAGCCGCGGCTGGGTGGCGCCGGTCAACCATGTGCTGTTCAGCCCGCTGGCCGCGCTCGCCCGCCGGATTGGTGGCGCAATTCCGTCGCTGGTCCTCTTGATCGTCGGGTTCTATGTCGTGCGCGGCGCGCTGCGCCTGGTCGGCGTGTACTTTTCCCACGTCGCCCGCGGCGAGCTGCGCTCGCCCTTCGGTGCGCCCGATGTCGCAGTGCCGGCACGCACCATCGCCTCGGCGGCGGTCGTCGTGGTGGCCTTTTTGACGCTCGGCCCTCTGACCGGGGATCGCGGCACCAGCTCGTTGAGCCTGTTGGCCTATTTGACGCTCGGCGCGGTCGCGCTGGGCATGGTCCCGATGATGGCCTCGGCCGCGGTTGGGCTGATCGTGCTGTTTGGTCGGCGCATCCGTCCGGGTGAGTGGGTTCGCGTCGGCACCCTGGTGGGCGAGGTCGCCGAGATCTCGTTCGTCGACATCACGCTGGTGCCGCCGGGCTCGGGTCGGGTGCGTTTGCCTCACCTGACGCTGCTTTTTTCTGCGGTGGAGCATTTGGCCGAGGCACCGGCAATCGCGATCTGCGTGCCGGCCGATCCACGCGTTGCCCCGGCGACGGTGATCGCGCTCTTGGTCGAGGCCGCCAAGCCGAACGCCGCCGAAGTACGACTCCACAGCGTCAGCGGCGACGTGGCGAGCTACCGCGTGAGCATCAAGGATGCACACCCCGACGCCCTCGGACCGCTGTGGGCGAATGCGCTCGCGGCGCTGCAGGGAGCGGGCATCGGCCTGTCCTTGACCGCCGCGCTGGCGCAACAAGTCGCTGTCGTAGCCTCGGCGGACCCACCGGTCTAGCGTGTCCTCGCTTCTTTTACTCGTCGGCCTGGTCACGGCCGCCTTCACCGTGTCGGCGCTGCTCGGGCGGCGCGGTCACTATGGCTTTTTGGGCGGCAGCGAGTATCTCTTCATCGGCGCGCTGCTTGGCCCGGTGCTCGGCATCGTCGACGCCGAGAGCGCATCCGTGGTGCGACCGTTGGTGCTTTTGTGCTCGTGCTTCATGGGCCTGAGCCTCGGGTTGCGGTTGCCGGCGCCGCTTCGCCGGCTGCGCCTGACGGAGTTCGGTGCGCTCTTGGCCGAGCTCGTGCTCGTCGTCGGCATCGCGGACGTCGGCCTCGGTCTATTGCCGGCCAACACGCGCTTGGGCTTTGCCGGGCCGATGCCCCACGCGCTGCGCATCGGCTTGGGTTTGATTGCCGCGCCGACCACCAAAGCGACGTGGGCCTGGGCGCGCCGCCAGCTCGGTGCCACCGGCGAGACCGCCGATTTTCTCGAGCGCATCGCGGCCACCGACGATCTTTTTCCGGTGCTCGGCCTCCTGGCGTTGATCGCGTGGTCTGCGGCTTCGATTCCGGCCGCGCTGCTCGGCGGCGCCACGCCGTCCATTTTACCGCCGGCGGTGTTGGTCGGATCGACGGTCGGACTGGCCCTGGTCGGGGCGCTTTCGTTCACCGCTTTGGCCGGACGACGACCGCACGCGCAGCACGCCTGGGTCGCGCTCATCGGCGTCCTTCTGTTGAGCACTGGCGTGTCGAGCCGCCTCGGCCTGCCGGTGTTGACCGGCAGTGCACTGTGCGGCGCGCTCATGACCCTCTTGTCGGAGCAGCCCGAGACGCTGCAGGAAGAGATGATGCAGCCGACCGAGCGCCCGGTGGTGCTCGTGCTGCTCATCGTGATCGGGACGCAGCTGGAGCTCTCGCTGTCCCTCGTCCTGCCACTGTGCGCCGCCGTGCTCTTGCGCGTGATCGGAAAGCTCACCGCCGGCGCGGTGATGGCGCCCCTCGGATCGCGCTCGTTCGGCAGTGGGCTCGGTCTGCTCGGCTTCGGCGGTGTGCCCGCGGCGTTGGCCGCCCAGCTCGCGCTGTCGTGGCCCGGCGTGGCCAAGCTGATCTTCGCGGTCGCGGCCAGCTTCGCGCTCGTCGGTGACATCACTGCGCCTTTGGGTTTGCGCTGGCTCATCGGCCGACGGACCGAGCCTGCCCCCATCGCCGCCGGCCCCACGTCGACTGAACCGACTGAACCGACGCAGAGCGCCGCATGAGCGCAGCGCCGAAACGGCCGTTGGCCATCTTCCTACGCGTCGCCGTCCTGGCCGCCGCGTTCGGCTCGATGTGGCTCTCCGGCCACTGGGCGGTGGGCGAAGACGCGTCAGGAGCGGCCCTGGCCGCGCTCGGCTTTTTGCTGTTGGCCGGGGACCTAAGCGGACAGCTCGGCGGCCTGATCGGGCTGCCGCACCTGACCGGCTACCTTTTGGCCGGTGTCGTCTCAGGCCCCTACGTGCTGCACCTCATCGACCACCACACCGTCGGGAACTTACAAGCGATCAATGGTTTGGCGCTTGGCCTCATCGCCCTGTCGGCCGGCGCCGAGCTGACGATCGATCTGTTGACCTCCGGAATGCGCACCATTTTGTGGGGCGTGGCCACGCAGGTGACGTTGCTGTTTTTTCTCCTCGGCGGCGTCTTCTTGCTGCTGCGTCCGTTCATGCCGTTCGTCGCGCACGAGCCGTTTTCCGTCGCGTTCGGGCTGGCGCTTTTGTGGGCCGTCGTAGCCGTCGTCAAGTCGCCCTCCGCGGTGCTCGGCGTTCTGTCGGAGACCGGCGCGCGCGGGCCGCTACAGCGCTACGCCGTCGCCATGGTCGTCATCCTCGACGTCGTCGTGCTGGTTGTTTTTGCCATCACGTTGATGTTCGCGCGGGTCCTCATTGAGCCGGCGGGAAAGTTGTCGCTGTCCGACCTGACCGCAGTCGGGCACGAGCTGGGAGCGTCGCTCGCCGTCGGCACCACCGTCGGCCTGGGCGTGATCCTGTTTCTCAAGCTATTCGATGGCGGTGTCATCCTGTTCTTGGTCGCGATCACCTTTGGCGCCAATGAGCTGGCTAAATATTTTTCGTACGACGCGCTGATCATCTTCGCGGTCGCCGGCTTCGTGGTGCAAAACCTGTCGCGCCAGGGTCCCAAGCTCCTGGCGTCGATCGAGCATTCGGGCAGCGTCATCTTCGTCATCTTCTTCGCCAATGCCGGCGCGCACCTCGATTTGCCGACGCTGGGCCGGCTGTGGCCGGTGGCGCTCGCGCTGGCCGGCGCCCGTGGCATCGGGACGTTCGGCGCGGCGTGGTTCGGCGGCAAGATGGCCAACGACCCGCCGGTCATCCGACGCTACGGTTGGACCCCGCTGGTGTCACAGGCGGGCATCGCGATCGGGGTCGCCGTGACCGCTGAGCAGATGTTCCCGGGGGTCGGTGCCGGCTTCCGCAGCTTGGCCATTGCGGTGGTCGGCATCAACGAAGCGGTCGGCCCGATCTTGTTCAAAACGGCCCTCGAGCGCGCCGGCGAGGTCAAGGTCGCCGAGAAGGAAAATCAGCCCACCGACTGACGGCGTCGGCGCTGCACGAAATAGCCGATCACAGCGATCAGGAGGGCCCCGCCGAGCACCTCCAAGACACGCGCCGCCGTCCAGGCCGCCAGTCCCGTCGGTGCGCCCACGGCTTGGCTCCCCTCGGGATGGTCCGTCGACTGCTCGCGAAAGGGCACCGTGGGGGGCGGCGCCGCTTCGACCGACCGCTGCGAGAGATCGACCTTTTCGATGACCTGCCCGGCGGTGTCGATCGAGGTCAACGCCACAGCCTCGCCGCGCACGTCGATGCGCACGAACTGATGCGTCGAGCGAAACAGCCGCCGCGCCGCCCGGTCGTACGCCGGACAGGTGCCCGATTCGCGAATCAGCGGTGCGCCACCGCCACCGACGACGAAATAGCGCACCCCGTTGCGCTCCAGATGCTGGTAGGCGTGCTCGTGCCCGGTGAACACCGCGGTCACAGGATGGTGCTCGAATTCCGGCACCCACAGCCCCTGCTCGGCCGCCGAGCCGCAGAACTGCCCGACCGAAAAGCTTGGCTGGTGAAAATAGATGAACGTATGGCGCACGCCGCTTTTCGCCGCCGCATCCAGGGTCTTGTGCAGCCACGCTGCTTGGACGTGGCTCGCCGATTGATTGCCGTCGAGCGCGATGAACAGGCTATTGGCGATGGTAAACGTGTAGTAGCGCTCGTGACCGGTTGTTTGTGCATCCTGGCCGGCAACCGACGGCAGAACGAAATAGTGCCGGTAGTGATTGAGCTGCGGATCATCGAGGAGCTCGTGGTTGCCGATCGCGGGGTACATCGGCATCGACGCCAAGAGCGGCTGCTCGATGGCGAAAAAGCGACGCCACAGCGCGTCCTGACCGGCGTTGCCGACCATGTCTCCGGTCTGGAGCGCGAGCTCGGCGGGCGCCTCGTTCATCGCGGTAATGACCGCGCGATGGTCGGCGTCGCGATCGCGGTTGTCGCCGTAGACCAAAAAGGTGAAGGCATCGCCGCGCGGTGCGGCGTGCAGATGGCCCGCGGCCGTGGTGCCATCGGGCAGCTTGAGTCGATAGGCGAAATGGCCGGGCGGCAAGGAGGCAACGGCCAGCTCGTGGTGCAGGTCGGTTGGCGCGTGCAGCGTGCGCATCCCGTCGGGCAGGTCGATTTCCAGGTCGGCGGACGCCGCCGGTGTGCTGTCCCAGACGACGACGACCCCGTCGGCCGACAGCGCCTGCAGATAGGGCCCGACGAGGCCCTCGGCTGCTCCGCTTGGCGACGAGCTGACGGCCGAGCTGATGCTGATACTGAGGACGATGGCGCGGCGGACCCCGGTCATCGCGTGCCCTTCACCGGACGTGGCGCGGCCGCGCGCTGCAAGCGATCGAGGATGGCCATGCCCAGGCCGGTCGGCGCACAGGGCTCGGCCCACAGGAGCTCGGCCGGCCCGGCGTCGAGCGCGCGGAGCTCGGCGAAGAGTCGTCGCGCCGCTTCGGCAACATCGCCCGTGGGGCTGAGCGTGCGGCAGTCGACGACGCGACCCGACTCGACCAGCGCTCGCGCCGCAGCCGCGCTTTCGTTGTGCGGCCCGTCGGAAAAAAGCAACAGACCGATTTTTTGGCCGGGCGGCAAAGTGCTCTCGGCCAGCGGACCGTCCAAAAGCACGAGCGGCTTGCGCGGCGCATAGTGGCTGGCTAAAAGTCCCGGCGACGGCTGCGCCAGCGACGGAGCGGCGCTCGCCGTGCGAATCCGCGCGACGGTGCGCAGCGCGTCGACCGAGGTTCCGCCCGGGCGCAAGAGCTGAAGGCCGCCGGCCACCAGCTGCACGACCGTCGATTCGATCCCCACTTCACACGCGCCGCCGTCGAGGATGAGGGCGACCCGCTGACCGAGCTCGGCGTCGACGTCGCTCGCCGTCGTCGGGCTAATGCGACCGAACCGATTGGCGCTCGGCGCAGCCAGCGGCAAGCCTGAGCGACGCAGCAGCTCGATCGCCACGGGATGGCGCGGCGCGCGCACCGCCACCGTCGGCAAACCACTCGACACCAGATCCGGCAGGAGCGCGTGCTTGGGTAGCACCAGCGTCAGCGGCCCCGGCCAAAAGCGCGCCACCAGCTCGGCCACCAACTGGCGTGCCGCTACGTCGAGCGCCGGCCCATCGACGACGCCGAGGTCGGTCAAAACATCGACCGGATGCGCGCCCAGATCCGGCTCCGGCGGCCACGCCACATGCACGATGAGTGGGTCGAAGAGCGGTCGCTCTTTGACGCCGAAAATACGCAAGAGCGCATCGTCGGAGCGCGCGTCGCCGGCCAATCCGTAGACCGTCTCGGTCGGCATCGCCACCAGCTCACCGGCACGCAAAAGTCGCGTCGCCCGATCGAGCGCGTCCTGGTCGGGCACGACGATCATCGCCCGCGCTCCAGATCGATGCGCACGAGCTCGGCCAAGAAGCGCTCGCCGAACGTCGCCCACGCCGGGTTGTGCGCCTTGCCCAGAGCGGCGACGGTCGCGGTCAACCGAGCGTGCAGGTCGAGGCCAAGCTGATTGAGAGCCAGCCCATGGCGTCGGTGCAGCTCGGCGTAAACGCCCAGGAGGTGCAGCCCGAGCGCGTCGATCGGCGTATCGGTCGCCTCGGCAAAGCGGTCCCTCGACGAGATGGCCCGGCGAAAATCGCCCTCCGCTTCGAGCGGCACGCCGCGCAACAGCGCGTTCTCGCCGAGCCGCGCATAGCACAGTGCGAGATCCGCGAGATCTTCGTCGGCATGACGGGCGAGCCGCGCCTCGAGCGTACGGCAGCGATGGGTGAGCCGCGCTTTGGCCGCGCCGTAGTCGTGCGCCTCGGTCAACGCCATCGCCCACAGCCCGTCGAGGACGAGCTGATACTGCACGCGAATCGCATCGGCGGTGCGCCCCTCGGCACCAGGCGCTGCGTGGCCGTAGCGGGTGCGTGGTGGCGCCACCGAACGCGGGTCGGCGAGCAATTTTTCCGCGATGGTCAGCGACTCTGCCGCTGCCTTAGACTGCTGCCTGTGCATCTGTGCTGCACCGAGGCCGAGCGCAGCCACGAAGCGATTGCGCACGGCCATCGTGTGCGGCAGCGTCGCCCTGTGTCCGGGCGCGACCTGGGTCAGTGGCGCCGGCGGCGCCGAAGGGAGCCGCGCCAGGAGCTCGCCATAATGAGCGGCAGCGATCTGGGCCTTCTCGGCGCCCGCGGCATACAGCCCCTGGCGATCGAGAACCAACGAAAGAT
>JBBQIO010000072.1:0-10207 GCA_038325015.1 Polyangia bacterium | reverse complement strand
CCATGCGCAAACGTCATGGCATTGGCCTAGTCCACCATGCACAGTTTTTTTCGTCGCGTGCGCGCCAGCTCGTAGCCCGCGCGCAAAATGCGCTCGACGCCTTTGCGCGTATTGAGATCCTCGTTGATCGCGACCTCGTCGGCCGTGCCCTTCTTGAAGTTGCCGCCGACGCCGGCGTACAGCCCCTCGGTGTTCTCGCGCAGCACGACCAGGTCGATGTCGGCGACGCGCTTGCCCTTGAGCGGAGTCAGCGCCTCGTCGAGTAGCCGCACGGGACGCAGGTTGATGTACAGGTCGAGCGAAAAGCGCAGCCCGAGCAAGATGTCGCGCGCGTGAATCTGGTCCGGAACGCGCTTGTCGCCGAGCGCCCCGAACAGGATCGCCGCATAGTGATCGCGCAGGTCTTCCAACGCACCCGCGGGCAGCGTCGTGCCATCCTTAAGCCAGCGCTCGGCGCCCCAGTCGAACGTAGTCAGCGCCAGCGGCCTCTGCAACAGCGGCGCGACCGCGTCGAGCACGCGCTCGGCCTGGGTAATGACTTCGGGGCCGATGCCATCGCCCGGAATGACAGCGATGCGATGCGGGGACTCGGTCATTTCGGATCCGCCTTGTCGAGGAGCTTGATGTTTTCGCGCACCGTCTTGAGCTCGTGGTCGGCGTGCTCTTGATGCTGCGTCCATTCGTCGCCCAGATCCGCGAGGCCCCACCCTTTGTCGGAGTAGCGGACAAAATGGAGCGAGCCGGTCACGAGCCGCTGTCCGAGCGCGCCGAGCTCGCCTGGGCCGAGCACGCCCGCGAAATAGTGAGGGGCGTCGGCGGCAGCCGCGGCGGTGAGCGGCGCCAGCGCGGCCGCTGCCGTGTCCTCCGGATAGCGCGCGGCGATCAGCGAACGGGTCACCGCCTGATCGCGATACGACGAGTCGATCGCCCAGCGTGTGCGCTGATCGAGGCAGCGGTAGAGCGCGGCGCCGTCGTTGTGGCCGATCGCCTGGCTGACGCAGGCACGCGCCTCGTCGGCGGTGCGCGGCATCGCGTGGCAGCCGGCCAAGGCCACCCAGGTGATGCCGGCTGCCGCACGTTTGTACCGAATCATGAAGGCTTTCGATAGCAAAGGGCAGGGGGGCGGTCAACGTCGGGAACCGCCCGCTCTTTTCGCTGTCCTACCTTGGTGCCGAGCTTGCCAACCCGCGGTCGTTCTTGGGCTGCACAGTCAGCTACATTGCCATTTGGCGACCACGCTTTGACAGCGCGGTTTTTTCCGGCCTACGGTCGCGCTTGATGACGACCAACGGCTCCGAGGCCCCGCCGCCCGATTCCGAGGCCCAGTCGCCCGCGCCGCCTTTGTTACGCGACAGTGGCGAGTTTGCGAGCCTGCCCGCAGCTCGCCGACGCGGGCCGGGGCTGATTCCGTCCCTGGTGGTGTTCGCACTGTCGCTGGTCATGCTCTGGCATCAGCGCGCCGACCTGCGCTACGCGCTCGGCTCGACCACGCCGCGCGACCTGGGCGACGCCGCCATGCTCTCGACGGCCGCGCCACTTTCCGATGACAGTTACGTCACGTTGAGCGGCATTCCGGACCGTCGCAACTCGCTCTATGTCGAGCTGACCAATGTGCGGGCGCGACAGACGCTGTTTCGTCTCCTGGGGACCGATTCGCGCGTGCTCGTCCGTGCCATTCCGCATCCGGGCGGCGAGTTGGCCGAGCGCTGGACCGGTCGCCTGCGGCGCTTCGATGCCATGCCCTACGCGCCGGCGCTGCGGGATTATTTTGCTCATTCGGCCGAGGTCCGTGCGCTCGGCTATGTCGACCTGGTGCGACTGGGAGAGATCCTGGCCGGCAAGCAATCGCGTGGCACCCTGGTCGATCGGAGCGGGCGGGCGCTCGCTTTGGCCGACGCGACGTCATTGACGGCGACGGTGAACCACGATGATCAGCTGCTGGCCAGCTTGCCCAAGCGGCGCCATCCGCAGGCCAGCGACGCGCGCTACGAGCTGGCCCAGGCCGGGCTCGTGGTGGTCGAGGCAGCGGGCGACGATCCGGAGTATTTCGACTTCGCCGTCGCCATCGGCGGAGCTGGGCGCGACGCAGCGATCGCCAAACTCGAAGCGCTCGGTGCCGAGGTTCGGCTGCGGCGAACGCACCACGTCGTACGGCTCGATCGCATTACCGGCGGGAGCGATGGCCTCGACATCGACGGCAAGCGTGTCGCCTGGTCGGCGGTGGAGTCGGTCAGCTTCGAGGCGCCGATCGTCATTCCGAGCAACGCGTTCGTGCTCACCGAGGGCGAAGCACCTCGGTCGCAACCGTGGACGCTGGTGCTGGGCGGGCTTTTGGCGGCGTTTGCGCTGTACGGCGCTTGGTCGCTGCTCCGTTTGCGCCGCAGCTGAGAAGCTGTGTTAGAAAACGGACGTGACTTCCGTCGTTCGTATCCAAGATTCGTTCAGTCGTCGTCGCGTGGAGCTCGACGTTCCGGCCGGTGAGTGCGTCGGCGTCTATGCCTGCGGGCCGACGGTGTACAACGAGCTGCATCTGGGAAACGCGCGGCCGCTGGTCGCGTTCGATATCGTCACGCGCCATCTGCGCGCCCGCGGCTACACCGTCAAGTACGTCCGCAACATCACCGACGTCGACGACAAGATCATTCGCCGCGCGGCCGAGCTGGGCGAGACGCCGACCGAGTTGACGACGCGCTACACCGCGGCCTTTCATGCCGCGTGCGCCGAGCTGTGCTGCATCGCGCCTGACGTCGAGCCGCGCGTGACCGATCACATCGGCGAGATCGTCGAGATGATCGCTAAGCTGGTCGAGCGCGGCCTGGCCTACGCGTCCGAAGGCGATGTTTATTTTGCGGTGCAGCAATTCGACAGCTATGGCGCGCTGTCGCATCAGCGCATCGATGAGCTGGAGTCCGGCGCGCGCGTCGACCCGAACGAGAAAAAGCGCCACCCGCTCGACTTTGCGCTGTGGAAAGGCGCCAAACCGGGCGAGCCGTTTTGGTCGTCGCCGTGGGGCGACGGTCGGCCGGGCTGGCACATCGAATGCTCGGCCATGGCCTGGCGCCACCTGGGCGAGCGCTTCGCCATTCACGGCGGCGGCATCGACCTGGCGTTTCCGCATCACGAGAACGAGCGCGCGCAGTCGCAGGGTGCGCTTGGCCCCGGGACCTTCGCGCGCTGGTGGATGCACAACGGCTTCGTTAATTTCGCCGGCGGCAAGATTTCCAAATCGGACGAGGCGTCACGCATTCTGTTCGAGCGCGCGTTCAAGCTGCCGGTCCTGTTCGAGCGGCACGGCGGCGAGACAGCGCGCGCGTTCCTATTGACCACGCAGTACCGCAATCCGATCAATTTCGAAGTCACCGTCGACGGCGACGACGAACGAACCGCGCCGCTGCGCTTCCCTGGCCTGGAAGAGGCCGAGCGCCGGCTGGAGTACGGCTATCTGACGCTGACGCGCCTCGCCGATGTTCTGGCCGTCGGCAAGCCCGGCGGTGCCGGAGCTGTGGCGCCGGAGCTCGAAGCGTTGGGCTGGCTCGGCAAGCTGCAGGCCGCGCTCGACGACGACTTCAACTCGGCCGAAGCGCTGGCGGCGCTCAATGAAGGATTGACGCTGGCCAATCGCGTGCTCGACGGCCACCTGACGGCGGCCAAGGACGTCAAGCGGCGCACGCTCGAACGCTTGAGCGACGAGCTCAAAGTCGCCGCCGGCGAGCTCGGCCTCTTTGAAGCGCCGCCCGCCGAATGGCTCGCTGCACATCGAATTCGTCGCTGCCGAGCGCGTGGCATCGATGCCGATTTTGTCGTTCAGCGAATTGCCGCCCGCACCGAAGCACGCACCCGCAAAGCCTTCGCCGAGGCCGATCAGGTGCGCGACGAGCTGCGCGCACGTGGCGTCGAGATCATGGACACGCCGCGCGGCACCGAGTGGCGCGTCACGGAGTAAGGAGCGCGATCGCTAGACCGGAGAGCCCCGCTCGACCTGGCGCCCAGATCGACCGACCGGCGTTACGCGACGGAGGGGGCGGGCTCGGTTCCGGCCAGGACGGCCGGCAGGCGGCCTGATTTGTCGAGCTGTGACAGGCGGTCGAAGCCGCCGATCGGTACGTCGCCGATGAAGATTTGCGGCACGGTCTTGAGCCCGGTCTGCTCGACCAGCCACAGCCGCGTCTTGGCGTCTTCGGTGCAGTCGATCTCGGTGTACGCGACCTTGCGCTCGCCGAGCAGCGCCTTGGCGGCGCGGCAGTAGCTGCAGTAGGTCGTCGTATAAAGTCTGACTTCTTGCATATTTTTGCTTTCGCCTTATTTTTTGCCGTCGGAGAGATCTTCGGAAAGATAGGCGAGGATGACCTCGTCCAGCGACTTCTCGGAGATCACGTCGCCTCCGAATATGTTGTCCGGCGCCGGGCTGGCGCCAGGTTTTTCCTGCACCGTCGGGGTCGACGCCTGATGCCAGCGGCTGACGCTCTGACGTGGCTCGGCCGCGCCAGATGACGATCCACCCGACGACATGGGCCGCTCACCGCCAACGATCACCGCCGGTCGCGCGACAACCACGCCCTCGGCCGTGGGCTTGTTGCCGCCGTAAGGCGTTGCCTGTCCTGGAGAGCGCCGACCGCCGATGCCGAGCGCCGCGGATCGAGGCGGCGCCGCGGGCCGCGATGGACCGCTCGGGGGCCCGATGGTGCCGGGCGGACGGACGACCGTGCTTGAGACTCCGCCGGTCGGACGCCGCACCGACGTGGGCGTGCCTGACGCCACCGCACGGCTCGTCGGCGCCTGCGGGCTGATCGCTCCGGGTCGAGCCGTCGGCGGGCGCGTACTCGCGTCGGGCGGCGCAGCCGACGCTGTAGGTCGCTCGGTCGACGACGGCGGCGGTACCACCGGCCGCGGTCCAGTCGGACTGCTCAACACACCCGATCGCGGCGCCAGGCCGGGCGGTGGAGACGGTCGCGGCGGTGGCGCGGCCGGCGTCACCCGACGCTCCATCACCGGCGGCAACGAGCCCGGATCCGTCGACGGCACGGTGCGCATCCGCGGATCGGTCTTCGGCCCGGCAGCGCTGCTCGTCGGCTCCGCGCCGAACTCCTCGCCGGGGTCCACGAGCTGCGGCTCGGGCGGGTTCTCGTCGGCGTCCTCGGGCGGCGCTTCCATCGTGATCTCGGGCGAGATCGCGTCCATGCTGGGATCGGTGTCCCGGCGCGCGTCGCGCTCGATCGGGGCGCCCAAAAAGCGCGAGATTTTTTCGTCGAAGGCGCCGGCCTTGAGCTCGCGCAGCATCGCCTTGTGCTGGCCCTGCATGAGCTTTTGCACCGCGGGCTCGTCGAGCACCGGGTCGTAGTCGAGCCGCTTGGTCGCGAGGATCGTACCTTCGTGAAACAGGTGCGTGAAGAGGCGCGGGTTCTGCGTCCCCGAATCTTCTGTCTGCACATGCCACAGCCGGCCCGCGTAGCGGACGTTGTGGTTGTAGCCTAGGACCGGCGAACGCGTCTTCATATCAACGTAGGGTCAAAGTATACCAGACCGCGACCTTGATCATTTCCCGTCGGGCGAGTATGTAACGCAGAATGGCCACGACGGAGGCATTTGTCGATCGGATCCGAGAGTATCTGCTCTCTCTGCCCTTCGATCTCAAGGTACTACAAGAGGCGGTTACCGACCCGGATCTCGACCGCGACGCGCGCGAGATTGCAGCGGGGACCATCATCCACACCCTGTTGCCGCAGGAGGGTGAAGCCGGCCCGCTGCGATTCGTCGACGATGCGCTGCTGGTGCGCGCCGCGCTCGATCGCGCAGTCGCCGATGGCGGCGATGGTGCCAAGGCATTTCGCGACCGCTTCGCCGCCGAGATCTACGGTCGGCTAGCCGACGATCTGGCGCTCTTCAGCGGCTCGCTCGGCGACCTGTGGCCGTGGCTGACCGGCAAGCTGCCGAGCTTCGGCAAGCAGGCCTACAAGGGCAAGAAGCCGTCGCAGTTCGTCGACGACAACGAGGCTGCGTCCTTCCTCTACGAGGAGGGGCTGGAATTTCAGACGAACTTCAACGTGACCGAGGAGCAAGTGCTCAATCGCGTGCGCCGCACCGAGCAGATCCTCGAAGTCCTGCAAAAGCGCCGCGCCGAAGAGCTCAAGAAAAAGGGCTAGCCTCCTCGGTGTTTCTCCGCCGCGTTACAAATCTACGCGCTCGATCTCACCGAGCGACTCCCCCAAAAAGCGCGCTCCGACCTCGTCGATGCGTGCGTCGTCGGTCACGAACGAGCTTAATCCCCCCGGCCCAGCGCTGAGCGCATTGGCCGACTTCAACAAGCGCTCGGTCGCACGCGCCATCGCGGCCGCAGAGTCGACCAGCAGCACCGGGCGACGGAAGATCGACGCCGCGATGCGTCCGAGCAGCACCTCGAACAATGGATAGTGAGTGCAGCCCAGGACCAACGTGTCGAGGTCGGGGCAGCGCAGCGCCAGCTCCTGCAGATAGCGTCGCGCAATTAGCTCGGGCACCTCGCCGTCGAGCCAACCCTCCTCGGCCAGCGGCACCAAGAGCGGGCAGGCCTGCGTCGCGACCTTGACGTTCGACGCCAGCTGTCGAATCGCGCGCGGATAGGCCTCCGAGCGAATCGTGCCCAGCGTACCGAGCACGCCGACGCTGTGCGCGCGGGTGGCGCCGACCGCCTCTTGCGCGCCCGGCACGATCGCGCCGAGCACGGGCACCAGGGTGGTCTGGGTCAGACGGTCGAGCGCGTGCGCCGATGCAGTGTTGCAGGCCACGACGAGTAGCTTAATGTTGCGCTGCAGCAAAAAATCGGTGGCCCTAATTGCATAGCGAATGACGGTGTCGGCGCTCTTGCTGCCGTAGGGCACGCGCGCCGTGTCGCCGAGATAGAGAATGTGCTCGTTGGGCAGGCGGCGCCGGAGCGCGCGGACGACCGTCAACCCGCCGACGCCGCTGTCGAAAACGCCAATCGGTTGGCGCTGAACCGGGGAAGATTGAGTCATCGGACGAAGGCTAAATTGGAATGCACGCGACTAATACCGAAAAAGTGGGGTCAGCGTTCCCCACTTGGGCTGGCAGACGTGGCCTCGGCAGTAGCTACGGCTCCTCGACCAGCCACCGTTTTTGACGACTTTGAGGACACTGTAGGGTGCATGAAGGCCCACCAAAGCTCGAGGAATGTGCAGGGCTTTTGCGCCAATCCTCGATAGAAATCGACGATCCCAGGGAACTCCTGGTCGCACAGCGAGAGGTCTCGCTCGGTGACGCAGCCACGCAACATGTCCGAGCAAGGAGCAAGCGCGATGCCAGCTTCTGAAAGCCGGTTTGCATGCTACCTTCATCGCAGCCAATACGATGGAAACCGCTTTAGTCACCGACGAGCTGCACTGGGTTTGGCGCGCCGCGCAAAAATGCGCCGAGGACGAGGAGCTGCCCTCCGCCGAGGTCACCGAGAGCGCGCGCAACGAGGCGCCTACGTTTCGCCAGTGGACGCCGGCGATGGCGCGCACTGGCTTCGAGCAGATGCTGCTCGGACGCGGCGTTCATCTGGCGCTGCAGTGGCTGCACGAGGTTGGCGTGCTGGCGGTGTGGCTGCCCGAGATCGAGGCCACGGTCGACTTTTCACAAGAGGCCGGACGGCGCCACAAGGACGTCTGGGAGCACACCAAGCAGGTCGTGCGGCAGTCGGTGCCGCGGCCGATCGTGCGCTGGGCGGCGCTGCTTCACGACATCGGCAAGGTCCCGACGCGAACCTTCACGCCCGACGGTGGCGTGCACTTTCACCGCCACTCCGAAGTGGGCGCGCGCATGTTCGAGGACGTGTCGCGCCGGCTGCAGTTCGACAAGCCGGTCAAGCGCGAGCTCAAGTTTTTGATCCTGCACCACCTGCGTGCCGGGCAGTACGATCCGTCGTGGACCGACACGGCGGTGCGGCGCTTCGATCGCGAGCTCCGGGAGCACCTGGTCGACCTGCTCGATCTGTCGCGCGCGGACATCACGTCGGCGCGGCCGGGGCGGCGGCAAGCGGCATTGCGCGCCATCTCGGAGCTGTCGGCGCGGATCGCCGCGCTGCGCGAGGCCGATGCCATCGTGCCGCCGCTGCCGACCGGCATCGGCAACGTCATGATGGAGCACTTCAAGCTGCCGCCGTCGCGCCAGATCGGCGACCTCAAGCGCGCGCTCGAACAGGCCGTCGCCAGTGGCGAAATCGAATCGCATCGCGAGGCCGAGTACTACCTAGCGCACGTCGCCACGCTGCTGGCCGCTGCTAAGACCGAATAGGGCCGTTCGCCGCCGTTGCTGTCGTCGCCGGTCGACGTTATAACCCGCCCCATGGAAACCATTCGCACGGACGCGGTCGTCATCGGCTCGGGCCCCGGCGGCTACGTCGCCGGCATTCGCCTCGGGCAGCTCGGCAAAAAGGTCGTTGTCGTCGAGCGTGAAGCGGTCGGCGGCGTCTGTCTCAACGTCGGCTGCATCCCGTCCAAGGCGCTGATCAGCGCCGGCAAGCAGTACGAAAAGGCCAAGCACGGCGACGAGGTCATGGGCATCACCACGACCGGCGTCAAAGTCGACGTGGCCAAGCTGCAGGCGTGGAAGGGCGAGGTCGTCGGCAAGATGACGTCCGGCGTGCGCGGGCTCCTGAAGAGCGCCAATGCACAAACGCTGATCGGTACTGCGACGCTGGTCGGCGCCAACAAGGTCGAGGTCAAGGGCGAGAGCGGCACCATCCTCGTCGAGGCCGCGAGCATCGTCGTGGCCACCGGCTCACGCGTGATCGAGATTCCCGGCTTCAAGCCGGACAACAAGCGGATCATCGACTCGACCGGCGGGCTGGCGCTCGACTCGATTCCCGAGCGGCTGGTGGTTATCGGCGGCGGCTACATTGGTCTCGAGCTCGGCATGATGCTGGCCAAATTCGGCAGCAAAGTGACGGTCGTCGAGGGCACGGCGTCGCTCCTGCCGGGCAACGATCCCGATCTCGTCGCGGTCGTCGCGCGCAAGATGAAGAAGCTCGGCATGGAGGTCCACCTCGAAGCCAAAGCGCTCGGCTGGGAGGAGAAGGGCTCAGCGGCGCGTGTTCGTGTCCAGACCAAAGAGGGGGAAAAGACGTTCGACGCCGACAAGGTGCTGGTCACCGTCGGTCGCCGGCCAAACATCGAGAACCTCGGCCTGGAGAAGCTCGGCGTCAAGGTCGAGCGCGGCTTCATCACCGTCGACAAGCAGCAGCGCACCAACGTCCCCGGCATCTACGCGATCGGCGATGTCGCGGGCGGGCCGATGCTGGCGCACAAGGCGAGCAAGGAGGCCGATGTGGTCGCCGAAGTGATCGCGGGGCACAAGGCGGAGATGGATGCAGTCGCCCTCCCGGCGGTGATCTTTACCGACCCGGAGATCGCCACAGTCGGCTTGCAGGAGCACGACGCGGTCAAGGCCGGGCGCAAGATCAAGACCGGACGCTATCCGTTTTCGGCGCTCGGTCGCGCGCTGGCGATTGCCGAGCCGGACGGTTTCGTCAAGGTCATCGCTGATGAAGTCAGCGACGAGATCTTGGGGTTTGGCATCGTCGGGCCCGAGGCTTCGGACCTGATCTCGGAGTGCGTTCTGGCGCTCGAAATGGGGGCGTTCTTGCAGGACGTCGCGATGACCATTCATCCGCATCCGACGCTGGGTGAGGCGATCATGGAGGCGGCCAAGGGCGCGCTCGGCGAGTCGCCGCATCTGCCCGGCGGTGGCAAACGCAAGTAGCTAGCCGCAAGCCTGGCTGTGTCGTCGACCTGGGTCGTCGTGAGTACGGCGACGTCTGGGAGCTACAGAAGCGCGTCGTCGCTCGCCGCCAGGCCGGTGAAATTCCCGACACGCTGCTGCTCGTCGAGCACCCGGACGTGATCACACTCGGGCGCCGGCAAGATGCGGCGCGCAACGTTCTCGAGCGGGTGATGCCGGTGTTCGAAGTCGAGCGCGGCGGCGACGCGACCTATCACGGCCCCGGGCAGTTGGTCGGCTATCCGATTGTGCTGCTCGACGGGGACGAGCGAGATCTTCACGGGTACTTGCGCAATCTCGAAGCGGCACTGATCGGCGTGTGCGCATCGGTGGGCTTGGTCGGTGGGCGCAATCCTGGCTGGACCGGCGTGTGGATGGGCGAGCCGCCGGCGCGCAAGCTGGCGTCGCTCGGCATCGCCGTCCGTCGTTGGGTGACGCTGCATGGCTTTGCGCT
>JBBQIO010000071.1:0-10252 GCA_038325015.1 Polyangia bacterium | reverse complement strand
CCCGTCGAGTCGTGTGACGGCGGCAGAAAACGCATCGAGCATCTCGATATCGAACGCGTTCTTCTTGGCGGCGCGATTGAAGCCGATGAGTAGGAGGTGGCCCTGGACTTCACAGGTGATGCGGTCGCTTCCGCTGGCAGTCGTCATGGGCTATTTTCTAACATTGGACGATCGAGTAGTAGTGGTCCGATGATCGAGCTCGACGTCGCCGCCGCGTACCAACGCATCCGGCCGCACATTCGGCGGACGCCACTTTTGCAGCTGTCCACCGGTGAGATCGAGGGAGCGAGCGCCGTCGAGCTCAAGCTCGAATTCGTGCAGCACGCCGGCTCGTTCAAGGCGCGCGGCGCGTTCAACGCCCTGCTCTGTCAGACCATCCCGCGGTCCGGCGTCACTGCGGCATCGGGCGGCAACCACGGCGTCGCGGTCGCGTTTGCTGCGGCCCAGCTCGGCCTGAAGGCGCGCATCTTCGTGCCCGAGATCGCCAGCCCTACCAAGATCGCCGCCATTCGCGCGCATGGCGCCGAGATCGTGATCGGCGGCAGCCGCTATGCCGACGCCCAAGAGGCGTGCGATCGCTACGCGCAGGAGTCCGGCGCGCTGACCATCCACCCCTTTTCGGCCGTGCCGACGCTGGCCGGCGCCGCGACCGTCGCCCTCGAGTGGCAGGAGCAGCATAGCGGTGACGGCGCGCTGGCCGACACGGTCCTCGTCGCTGTCGGCGGCGGCGGCCTCCTCGCCGGCATGGCCAGCTACTGGCGCGCCACTTCCATCAAGCTCGTCGGAGTCGAGCCCATCGGGTCGCGTGCGCTGGGCGCGGCGCTCGAAGCCGGCGGTCCAGTCGACGTGATGGTCGAATCCATCGCCGCCGACTCTTTGGGCGCGCGCAACGTCGGGCCGCTGGTCTATTCGATCGTCGAGGACGCGAAGCTTTCCGTGGTCACCGTCGAGGATACGGCGATCATCGATGCGCAAAGGTGGGCCTGGCGCGCGCTCAGGATCGCGCTCGAGCCTGGCGGTGCGACGGCACTGGCGGCGCTGCGCTCGGGTGCCTACCGCCCGGCCCCCGGGGAGCGGGTCGGCATCCTTCTGTGCGGCGCCAACGTCGAGCCGACAAAACTGCCACTGTAACGGCGCGTTCCATGATGTGATTCGACGCCGTCATGTCGATCATCAACCAGCTCAAACAGATCCTGTTTTTCCCGCTCGTGCATCTGGCCGGCGGACCGTTAACGCTGGGGACCCTCATTCTGGCGGTCCTCATTATCGTCACCGCCCATTTCGTCGCGATCGGCATCAGCGGCGGTCTGACCGAGATGCTGGCCCGTCGCAACGTCCACGGCAGCGTGCGCTTCGCCGTCGCCAAGATCGCCCGCTACACGATCTTATTCCTGGGCGCGCTGATCTCCGTCACCTCGATCGGCCTCAAGCTCGACGCGCTCCTGGCCGCCTCGGCCGCGCTCTTGGTCGGCATCGGCTTTGGCCTGCAGACCATCGCGCAAAATTTCATCTGTGGCCTGATCCTTTTAATCGAGCGCCCGGTCGGCGTCGGCGACTTTGTGCAGATCGGCCAGGCCTCCGGATCGGTGGTCGACATCGGGCTGCGCGCCACGACGGTCGTCACGCGCGACGAAGTCACGATCATCGTGCCCAACAGCGAGCTCATCACCGGCCAGGTGGTCAACCATTCGACGCCGACGCCGCGGCGGCGCATCTCGGTGACGGTCGGCGTGGCCTACGGCAGCGACGTGACGCTGGTCAAGCGCCTGCTGCTCGAGATCGCCGGACGTGAGGCGGGGATCTTGCCGGAGCCGCCGCCCGAGGTTCGCTTCGAGGCCTTCGGCGACTCTAGCCTCAATCTGTCACTGCTGGCGTGGATCGCCAATCCGAGCAACGACATGCGCACCGCCTCGGAGCTACGCTTCGCGATCGAGGCCACGTTCCGCGCCAACCAGGTCGAGATTCCGTTTCCGCAGCGCGACGTCCATGTCCGGTCTGGCGGCCAATCCAACCCGGGGCTCGCCGACGGCACCGGCGGCGCGGCAGCAAAGACGAAATAGGAAATCGACAGGAGCCGATTTTCCGAATCTAATGGCGTGCGCTTCGGCGTGGTTTTGCAGCCGTGGCGTGATGTGCGTGCCGTATGGCGCACGAACGCTATCCGCTTCCCTTACGGTAGGCCCACTTAGGAGATCACGAATGAGAAATGCTACGGCAATGGCTTGTGTCTTAGGAATGGTGGGCCTGACTGGGGCCGCCTTCTGGGGATGCAGCGGCTCGACCGCGAAAAAGAATCCGATGCCCGACATGGCGATGACCCCGGGCGGCGATATGTCACTCAATCCGCCGGTCGACATGGCGATGTCCTCGGGCGGCTTCAGCTGCAGCACGGGAACGCTGTATGCCGGCGCGCCGGTTTCAGCTGGCGCCCCCGGCGACCAGGCCGCTTCGGACACGCCGATCATCGGCGACCCGCCGGTCCACTGGGAGACGCTGGTCTTCTCGAGCAACGATCTCTACACGCGTCACGAGGGCGAGGTTTGGTGGGTCGACACCAGCGCCGCCTCGCCGCATCAAAAACGCATCGCCGGCATCACTGCGGCGGGCAGTATCTACGACTACTCCGGGCCGTCGCCGTGCGCGTCGGCGACGTTCACCGAGCTGTTCGGTCTCGGGGCACTACCGGACGGCAGCCTGGTCGCGTCCGACCTGTGGGGCAACGCCGTTCTCAAGATTGCCAATCCGACCAACGCTGCGACCTGCACGGTCACGGTCCTCGCCGGTAACGCGAGCCCCACGCCGGGAATCGATCCGAGCGACGCCACGACGCTCCCGCCGCAGGGCAATGCCGACGGCGTCGGCAGCGCTGCGACCTTCAACGTGCTGGGAGCGCTTACGGTCGACAGCGCGGGCAACGTCTACGTGACCGACCGACAGGCAGTTACAAAAGGCGCTGTGACCGCTGGTACCATCTTGATCCGCAAGATCGCCACCGCGAGCGGCAACACGGTCACCACGCTGCCGCTGGACAAGGCCAAGTTCGCCCGCGTCTTGAACATGACGACCATCGGCACATCGCTCTACGTCGTCGGCGACGACGGCAACAATACGTCGATTGTGGCCCAAATCAACACCACCACGGGCGCGGCCACGACCATCAAGAGCGGCTTTAACCAGGACGCTTGGCCGCCGGAGTCGGGCCTCAGCCCGCCCGACATTTCGGGCATCACCAACGACGGCACCAACCTCATCATCTCCGGCGGCGGCTTCGTCTGGTATCTGACGCTGTCGGGCACGCTCACCGCAATCGCTGGATCCGCGCCGCCCATCCTAAATGCCGATTTCCCTGGCTCGGGCTACGACCCGAATGCATCGCATCCGGCGCTCAGCCTGGAGTTGGTGAGCGATCGCACCGCCGAGCAGACCAAAGGGTCGTTCGACCACATCGCCTATCACGGCGGCGCGGTTTACTACCGCGGCGACTCGCAGGGCGACGGCTTCTTCGTCGAGAAGATCGCCTGCCACTAGGCTCCACGTAGTCTCGTTCTTCAAGGGCCCCGCTCGTCGGGGCCCTTTTTTTTGGCTATTTCGACGCCAGCGCGGCGTTGATCTGCGCCACGGTCGCGGCCGGATCCTCGACGTCGACCACGAGCGCATCGAAGTGCTCATGATCGAGCCGGATCGTGATCGCCTGCTTGCCCGAGTGAATGTCCCAGAACATCCAGCGACCGTGTTCGCGGTAGTGGCCGGCGATGACCACGCCCGGTACCGCCGTGCCGGGCATGCGCAGGCTATGCTCGAGTCGCTCAGTCGCCTCGGGCGAGACGCCAATCTCGGCGCGCTGAACATGCGCCAAGGGGACCGCGAGCTGCTTCTTGACGGCTAGGACGACGTCGAATCCGCGCACGCGAAGATGTAGGGTCCCTTCGCTGATCTCGATGGTTGTCATCGCCTGATGGTAGTACTGATACACAGGTAAAAAACGCTGATCTGCCAAGTGTGGCGACGCGGGAGGAGACGGTGAAAGATCGGGTGAAGGTCGGGCTGTGGCTCGCCCTCGGCATCTTGGCGGTGAACGCGGTGCTGACCTATCGCAGCATCGACGCGGCCGCCGATACTCTAAAGCGGGTCGAGCAAACGCACGCCGTGCTGCGCAAGATCGACGCGCTGTCAGCGGCCTATTTCCGCGCCGCCACCGCGCGACGGGCTTACGTGGTCGCCGGGGATGCCAGCCAGCTCAGCGGGCTGGCCGGGCTCGACGTCCACGTCGCGCTCGCCGTCGGCAAGTTGCGGCCCCTCATCGCGGACAATCCCGGGCAGGGCGCGCGGCTCGACAGTTTGCAAGAGCTCCTCCAACGGCGATTAGCCGATCTCGATGCCTCGGTTGCCCGCCGTCGCACCGATGGGAGCAACGCCGAGAGCGCGGCGGGTCTCAAGCTCGCACTGCAGATCCAGAGCGTGCGCGAGGCGATGGATCTGGAGGAAAACACGCTACTCACCGAGCGCGACCTGCGCACACAACAGGACATGGCGCGCACCAAACGCGCCTTGCTCGGCGGCACCGGCCTGAGCGTCGCGATCTTGCTGTTCGCCTTCGATCGCTTGCGTCGCGAGATCGCGCGACGGCGCTCCTCAGAGGAGGCGTTGCGTGCCAGCATCGGGACGTCCAGCCACGTCAACCGCTTCCTCGACTCGATCGTCGAGAACCTGCCGAGTATGATCTTCGTAAAAGAGGCGGCGCAGCTTCGGTTCGAGCGCATTAACCGCGCCGGTGAGGAGCTCCTTGGTGTGAGCCGGGAGCAGCTCCTCGATAAGAACGATTTCGATTTTTTCCCACGCGAGCAGGCCGAGACGTTTCAAGCCGCCGACCGGGCTACGCTGACACGGGCGGTGGTCGTGGACATCGCCGAGGAGCCGATTCAGACCAAAACCGGTGAACGCTGGCTGCACACCAAAAAGGTGCCGATTCTCGACGAGAACGGCACTCCGCGGTACCTGTTGGGAATCTCCGAGGACATCACTGATCGCCGTCTAGCGGCGCAGGCCTTCAAAGCGGCGAAGGAGGCCGCCGACTCGGCCAACCGTGAGCTCGAATCATTCAGCTATTCCGTTGCGCACGATCTGCGGGCACCGCTCCGCGGCATCGCCGGCTTCAGTCAAGCGCTGCTCGAAGACAGTGGCGCCAAGCTCGATGACGAAGGTCGCGGCTACCTGGCACGCGTGATGGCGTCCGCCAAAACGATGGCCGAGCTTATCGATGGCCTGTTGACGCTCTCCAGGATCACGCGCGGCGAATTGCAGCGCGATGACGTCAACCTGTCCACGATCGCCGAAGGCATCTGCGCTCGGCTGCACCAGGAACAGCCAGATCGCAGCGTCGAGCTGGTGATAAAGCCGGGGATCGTCGTCGAGGGCGACAAGCGCCTTTTGACCGCGGCGCTGGAAAATCTTTTGGCCAATGCCTGGAAGTTCACGAGCAAACGACCGACGGCGCGGATCGAAGTCGGCTCGTTGCGCGCCCAGGACGAGAACGTCTATTTCGTGCGCGACGACGGCGCCGGATTCTCGATGGCCTATGCGGAAAAGCTCTTCGGTGCGTTTCAGCGGCTCCACAGCAGCAGCGAATTCGAAGGGACCGGGATCGGGTTGGCGACGGTGCAGCGGATTATCCGCCGCCACCGCGGAAGGATCTGGGCCGAAGGCGTGCAGAACGCCGGCGTGACCTTCTATTTTACGCTAGCCACAACCAAACAAGGGGGGGTCGATGGCACCGAAGATTATTCTACTCGTTGAAGACAATCCGAACGACGAGGTGCTTACGCTGCGCGCGCTCAAGCGCAATCACCTCGTGAACGAGGTGGTCGTAGTGCGCGACGGAGCCGAAGCCATCGATTGGCTTTTTGGCCAAGGCGCCTACGCTGGCCGCGACGTCAATGATCTGCCGCAGGTCGTGCTGCTCGACCTCAAGCTACCCAAGGTCGATGGCCACGGCGTGCTCAAGGCGATTCGGGCCGACGCACGCACACGCCGTATTCCGGTCGTCATCCTCACCTCCTCAAAAGAGGAGCGCGACGTCAGAGATGGCTACGACCTGGGCGCGAACGCCTACGTTTGCAAACCGGTGGACTTCGCGGCGTTCGCCGAAGCCGTGCATCAGCTCGGGCTGTTCTGGATGGTCGTCAACGACGCCTCCGCTCGCCCGACCCTGACGCCCAATCCCAATGGTGTAGTCTTTGGGCCATGCGGCTCCGGCGAAGGATCCAGACGATCTTTCTGTACGCGCGGCGGATCGTGTTCAATTTCCGCTGGACGTTGCTGCTGCTGCTTTCGGCCGAGATGCTGCTCGGCGTTCTCTATTCGGTCACGCCGCACGCCTCGCTCGGCGGCCAACCCCCGTCGCTGTTCATCTCGTTCTACGGTGCGTGGATGGCGCTCTTCGCGCAGCCCATCCTGAATCCGCCCGAGACCTGGTACCTGGCCGTCTTGTACGGGATCTATCCGGTGCTCGGCTTCGGCCTGGTCGGTGAAGGGATCGTGCGCATTGGGCTGCTCATCGTGAGTAAAGAACATGGCCTAAAGGAGTGGATGAACGTGTCTGCATCGACGTATCGGGATCACATCGTGCTGTGCGGCCTCGGCCATCTCGGCTTTCGCATCCTCGGTCAGCTGCGCGCGGCGAACAAAGAGGTGGTGGCGCTCGAAAAGCAAAGCGATGCGCGTTTCATGGGCGAGGCCAAGGCGACCGGCACACCGGTGCTGGTGCGCGACATGAAAGAGGATCAGGCGCTGCTCGACGCCGGTGTCCAGTATGCCAAGGCGATCATCATCGCGACCAACGACGACATGGCCAATCTCGAAGTGGCCCTCGACGCACGCCGCCTCAACCCGAAGATTCGCATCATCATGCGGCTGTTCGATCAACGGATGGCCGACAAGTTCAAAGAGGCCGCGCTCATCGACGAGGCCTTTTCACCGGCGGCGCTGGCGGCGCCAATCGTCGCCGACATGGCCTTGCGAGGCCTTTAACGCGCGTTATTTCGCGACCAGTTGAATGAGCCCGGCGCTGGTGTCCGCCGCCGCACCGGCGCCTTTGAAGGTTGGGCCGACCGATGAATCGCCCTCGAGCACGCGCGCGAAAAATGCCGTTAGGTAGCGAACCGAATAGGCCTCCACCTTGGCCTGGTCGGCAGTACCTGCAGTGCACAATGCACATGCTACGCAGCTTCCCGGATCTTCGAACATGGTGTGATCTGCGTTGGTCGCGGTGATCGAAACCACCGGCGACGCGGCCGCTTCATAGAGCACGCTGTAGTTGTCGGCGGCCGGAGCGCAGGCCATCGCACCTTGAGAGTCGGCGGTCTCGCCGATGAACGCGACGGGAACCGCAATCGAGCCAAGCGCGGTTCGCGCTTCGACGCCATTGGTCGCGCTGTCGACCGGGTCGAGACAGAACACGCCGAGGACATGCCCTTTGGCTCCCCCCTCGGCCGCCAACAAAGACACCTGACCGCCGCGCGAATGGCCGGCCAGGCCGATGTGCGCCATGTCCAGCTTGCCGGCCAGTGGCCCTTGGCCACCGCCATTTTGCAGCGCGAGCCAGGTCGACACCAGGTAGCTGACGTCGCCGACGATCGACGGCGTGTCCTCGCCGAGATTGGGGTCGTCGCGCAAAAGCGTGACCACTCCCCAGCTGGCCAGCCGTTGCGCGTAGGGCGCATAACCGGCAGCGGGCTGGAAAAATCCCGACGAGAGAATGACGACAGGGTGAGCGCCGGAGCCGCCGGGCATGAACACGACTTCGCTGAACGGGCCGTTCGGCCCTCCCGTCACTTGCATCGTCAACTGGGTCACGGGCCGCGGGCCATCGTGGTCGTACCGACCCACAACGCTCTCTGCACTGCAGCTGCACACTAAAAGAATCGCGAAGGATATCGATCGCAGCATCATTGACTCATTAGGGTCTTGGAGCCGGTGCCAAGCGCGCCGGCAGTTTAGCGAAAACGCATACTACGATATGGCGGCTCCGGTCGCTGTCGAACCACTCTTGAAGAGTGCGTCGTGCGTGGTTGACACGATTCCGAGCATGCCCGATCGTCTGGCGATGCCCTCCTCTCGTTGCGCACCTTGGCTCGCTGGCCTTCTCCTTTGCGTCGTTGGCTGCCACGGGTCCTCCAGCCCCAAGGCTTCACCCGACCTGGCGATGGCGCGCGTCGATCTGTCGGCTGCTCTCGACGCCTCTGAGACCGACTCCGGCCCGCTACTCGACTTTGCGCCTGTTGACGCTGCCGCCGCCGACACTCTAGGCGGCGATTGCCGCCGCCGAACCCGACGGTGGTCAGCATCTCGCCCGCGGACGGCGCCAGCAAAGTCAACCGTAGCCAGGACATCGTGCTGACCTTTTCGGAGCCGATGGATTCCAGCTCCGTAGCCAACGCCTTTATCGCGGTGCCGTCCATCACGTGCACGTGGACGTTCAGCGGAAATACCGCGACCTGCGCACACAGCATGCTCGACGCCGCCACCGAGTATTCATTGGCCTTGGTGGTCAGCGCGCACTCGGTGCGCGGCCCGGCGCTGGCGACTGATTTCGGGGCGGCGTTCACGACGACGTAGCCGCCGTCAATCGTACTATCCTCGGTCGCGCTCCGCGTGCATGATCCGCCGCATGCGCCAAATCTGGATCACCAAAGCCGGCACGCCCGATGTTTTACAGGTCAAAGAGGCGCCTGATCCCGAGGCCCAAAAGGGCGAGGTGCGCGTTCGGGTGCGCGCCAGCGGCATCAACTTCGCCGACTTGATGGCCCGTGTCGGCCTCTATCCCGATGCGCCGAAGATGCCGTGCGTGGTCGGCTACGAAGTCTCCGGCACCGTCGACCAGCTCGGCGAAGGGGTGACCGGGCTGGCAGTCGGCGACCGCGTGATGGCGATGACCAAGTTCGGCGGCTACAGCGACGTCGTGACGGTGCCGGTGAATCAAGCCCTCAAAATGCCGGCCAACATGAGCTTCGAAGAGGGCGCGGCGCTGCCGGTGGTCTACGTGACCGCCTACAACATGATGCTGTTCACCGGCAATCTTCGGCCCAAATCGAGCGTGCTCGTGCACTCGGCGGCGGGCGGCGTCGGGGTCGCTGCCATTCAGCTGGCCAAGACGCGCGACTGCGTGATTTTCGGCACCGCGTCGCCGTCGAAGCACGCCTTCTTGAGGGCGCAGGGTTGCCATCATCCGATCGATTCCAATGGAGACTACATCGCGGCGGTGCGTGCAGTGGTGGGCGACAAGGGCGTCGACCTGATCCTCGACGCCGTCGGTGGCAAGTCGTGGACCGACGGCTACAATCTGCTCGCACCGTGCGGCCGACTGGTGGCCTTCGGTCTGTCGGCGGCGGCGGCGGGGAATACGCGCAATCTGTTCCACGCGCTCAAGCAGGTGCTGGCGATCAAGAAGTGGAATCCGCGAACTCTGATGGACGATAACAAGACCATTGGCGGCACCAACATGGGCCACCTGTTCAACCGACCTGACCTGCTCGAGCCGCAGCTGGCGGCGCTGGTCGAGCTGTACGAGCAGGGCGCGATCAAGCCGCACGTCGATCGCACGTTCACGTTCGCCGAGGCGGCGGCCGCGCACCAATATCTGCACGACCGCAAGGCCAAGGGCAAAGTCCTCCTCGTCCCCTGATGCCGTCCAAAAGCAGCAAAGGCGAAGTGCTGGTCGTCGACGGGCGCGAGGTGACGATCACCAACCCGGACAAGCCCTATTTCACCGTCGCCACCAAGCTCTCCAAGATCGAGCTGGTTCGCTACTATCTGTCGGTCTCCGAGGGGGCGCTCAACGGGATTCGCGACCGTCCGATCGTACTCAAGCGCTTTGTCGACGGCGCTAGCGGCGAAGTATTTTATCAAAAGCGCGCGCCGGAAAAGCGACCCGAGTGGCTGCGCACGGCGACGCTGTCGTTTCCGTCGGGGCGAACCGCCGAGGAGGTGGTCGTCGACGACGCTGCCGGCCTGGCGTGGATCGTCAACCTCGGGTGCATCGAGCTCCATCCGCACCCGGTGCGCGCCGGCGACCTCGACCATCCCGACGAGCTGCGCGTCGATCTCGATCCCGGGCCGGGCGTCGCGTGGGACGACGTGCGGCGCGTCGCGCTGGAGGTCAAGGCGCTCTTGGACGAGCTCGGCCTGGTCAGCTGGCCCAAGACCAGCGGCTCGCGCGGCATGCACATCAATGTACGAATCGAGCCGCGCTGGCCGT
>JBBQIO010000070.1:0-10256 GCA_038325015.1 Polyangia bacterium | reverse complement strand
GAAGCAAAAGAGGAAGAGAGTGGCTCACGGTCGAGTGAGAGGTCGAGTGGGAGGTCGAGTGGGAGGAAATGGCCGACGGGCCAGAACGAAGCGAACGTGGAAAAGGTGCCCTCAGCCGCGCTTCTTCGACTTGCTCCCGGGTGGTCGACCGCGCCTGGGCTTGTCGGCGCCCGGCGTCGCTTTTCCTTTGCCCGGCTTGGCACCGCGCTGCGCCCGATATTTGTCCTTCTCCGATTGCGGCAAATTCTTGTGCAAGGCAGCGCAGAACATTCCAAACCGCGGCGCCGCAATATTCGAGCATCCGGGGTAATAGCAAAGCGTCTTGGCGCGCATGCCGCGCCGTCGCCCCGGCGGTCGCCCCCGTCTTTTGCCGGTCGGTCCGGGCGCAGCGACGGCAGCTCGGCCGCCGGGCGATTTGACGGCCTCGGCAATCCGAGTCACGGTAAATTTTTCGACGGCCGCGGCGAGCTGCAAGACGAAGTGCTCGACGATGGGTTGCAATAGCAACGAAGGGTCCGTTTTTCTCGGTCTAGGCATGGCGCAGAGCTTACCAAATCACACAACGAACTCAAATTCGCATCGAGCGAAGAGCCACATAAAGAGGTAATACCGGTCCATGATTCCTCAGCCTGCGATTCAAATACCGCCGCTTCACATACCGGGAATCGGCGCGGTCACCATTCATCTGTTCGGAATCCTGGTGGCGACCGGCGTCTTGGTCGGATCGCAGCTCACTCACCGACGAGGCCGACAGCTCGGCCTACCCGACGAGCAGGTCGCGTCGATGATCTTCACAGTCCTGGTGTGTGGCTTTTTGTTCGCCCACTATTTCGACGTGGTCGCCTACCAGCTTCCGTTTCACCCGACGATGCTGGAGATTATCAATCCGTTCAGCGGACTGTCGTCGTTCGGCGGATTCATGGGCGCGCTTGGTGGATTGTTTTATTGGTGCCGGCGCAATCGTCATCCGGTGATGCCATTTGCCGATTCGCTCGCCTATGGACTGGCCATCGGTTGGATGTTTGGCCGGCTCGGTTGCTTTTCCGCGAGCGACCATCCGGGTCGATTCACCACCTTCTTTTTGGCGGTGCGCTACCCCGATGGTCCGCGTCACGACTTGGGGCTCGACGAGGCCATCTGGGCAGCGGTAGTGAGTGCGCTGTTTTTGGTCCTGTCGCGGCGGCCGCGACCGGTCGGTCTTTACGTGACGATCTTGACGCTGGCGTATGCGCCGGTTCGTTTTTTCTTCGACTTTTTGCGCGCCGTCGATGTGGCCCAGCCGGACCCGCGCTATTTCGGACTGACGCCGGCGCAATATCTCGCGCTGGTCGTCGTCGCGGTCGGAATTGGATTGGCGCGCTGGACCGCTCAGAACGCTAAACAGCCTTGGGTGGCGGCGTCAGTCGGTCCGTCACCCAGCGCGACAGATTCGGAAAGTGCCGCACCAGCCGATAAAAGCGCGGATAGATAACTCGCGCGCGCCGCCGTTCGACCGCGCGATAAATGAGCGCGACCAGCGCGGGGACATTTCCGGTCGGCACATGATTGGCCGCGCCGCTCATCTGGAGTTTTTCGCGCGCCGCCCTTTCCATCGCCGTTACGACCGGCCCGGGGTAGACCGTGACGACGTTGACGCCAGTCTTGCGCAGCTCGCCGCGCAGTCCCTCGGACGCGGCACCCAGCCCGCCTTTGGACGCGTTGTAGTAAAACATGGACGGCGTCGGCATCAGCCCGGCAAGCGATCCGATATTGACGATGGTGCCACTTCTTTTTGCCAGCATCGCGGGCAGCACGGCCAGTGCAATGCGCATCGGTGTAAAGACGTTGAGCCGCAAGAGCGCTTCGCCGGCCTGAGGATCCGATCCGACGGTCGCGCCCACGATCTGCACGCCGGCGTTGTTGATGAGGATGTCGATCGGACCGAGCGCGGTTTGCGCCTCGGCGATCCACTGCGTAGCCCGTTCCGGATCGCCGAGATCGGCGACGCACAGACAGGACTTCGTGCCGGCCGGAAATTCGGCGACGATCTTCTCCAGCAGCTCGCGCCGGCGAGCGACCAGAGTGACTCGCGCCCCGCGCTCGGCCGCCGCTTTGGCCAATCCTTCCCCAATTCCCGACGACGCTCCAGTAATGGCCACATGCAGATCCCGCATAGTCGCAACGCTACACTTTTGATACCGTACGAGACCGCTTTTCTTTTCGACCTTTCTTTTTGATGAGGAGTGACTGCCAATGCAGCTAGGAATGATCGGCCTCGGGCGCATGGGCGCCAACATGGTTCGTCGTCTTACACGCGGCGGTCATCAGTGCGTGGTTTCGGATCTGTCGGCCGACGCGGTCCACGCGCTGGAGAAGGAGGGCGCCACCGGCTCGACGTCGCTGGCCGATTTCGTCAGCAAATTGCAAAAGCCGCGCGCGCTGTGGCTGATGGTGCCGGCCGGCGCCGTCGACAGCATGTTGGCCAAGATCGAGCCGCTCCTCGACAAGGGCGACATCATCATCGACGGCGGCAATTCCTACTATCGCGATGATGTGGATCGCGCCAAGCGCCTCGCCGAAAAGGGGCTGCACTACGTCGACTGCGGGACCAGCGGCGGCGTGTTCGGCCTCGAGCGCGGCTACTGTCTGATGATCGGCGGCGAACAGGAGATCGTCGCGCACCTCGATCCGATCTGGAAGACGCTGGCGCCCGGGCCGGGCGAGATCGACAAGACCGCGGGCCGCGACAAGTTGGGCGGAACCGCCGAGCTCGGCTATCTGCACTGCGGTGGCAACGGTGCCGGCCACTTCGTCAAGATGGTCCACAACGGCATCGAGTACGGCCTGATGGCCGCCTATGCCGAGGGGCTCAATATTTTGCACCGCGCCAACATTGGCAAAGCGACGCATGACGTCGACGCCGAGACCACGCCGCTACGCAATCCCGAGTATTACCAGTACGACTTCAATATGGCGGATATCACCGAGGTGTGGCGACGCGGCAGCGTGATTGCATCGTGGCTCCTCGATCTGACGGCCAGCGCGCTGACCGCAAGCCCCGAGCTGGAGGGCTTTTCGGGGCGCGTGTCGGATTCGGGCGAAGGGCGCTGGACGCTCCAGGCCGCGGTCGACGAAGGGGTGCCGGCGCCGGTGCTTTCGTCGTCGCTGTTCGCCCGCTTCAGCTCGCGCGGCGAGGCCGGTTACGCCGACAAAATCTTATCCGCGATGCGCCATCAGTTCGGCGGCCACGTCGAAAAAAAGTAATTCCCCGCCTCGACAGCGACCTAAAGCCAGGCCCGCAAAAAATAGAGCAGCCAGGAGAGAAAGCGTTCGAGGAGCGGGCGGTTGCGCCACTCCTCGAGCGTCACCTCGTGGCACTCCCGGAGATCGTCGGCGAAGAGCTCCTCCATCGCGCCGCCGAACGCGCGGTCCTCGACCACCGCGTTGACCTCCAAATTGATGAACAGCGAGCGATAGTCGAGATTGGACGAGCCGATCGTCGCCCACGTCCCGTCGATGACGCCGGTCTTGGCGTGCAGCACACGGCCACGCCACTCGAACACCCGAATTCCAGCGCGCAACAACCGACCGTACAGACCGCGCGATGCCAGCCGCACCGCCGGGACGTCGGTCGTGCCACCGACGATGACGTGCACTTGCACTCCACGACGCGCGGCGCGTGACAGCGCACGCCTGAGGCCGAACGGCGGCAAAAAATAGCCCTGCGTCAATGAGATGCGCAGCTTGGCCGAGCCGATGGCGCGCAAATAGGCACGTCGGATCGCCTGCCGGGCCTCTTGAAATTCGCTGGTCAAAATGCGCAGCCCGTTGAGCCCGGCGTGGGCCGCGGCGACATGCAGATGCGCGCTGCCGTGCGGCGGCGTGGGCGCGGCGGATGCCATCGGGTAGCGCTTGGCGTCGACCTCCGGCCCCTGATTGCGCCGCCAGTTGTGTAAAAAGATTTTTTGCAGCGTCAGCGCGGCCGGGCCTTCGAGCCTGAGGTTGGTGTCGCGCCAACCGCGACCGCCGTCCTCGGGTGCAGCGTAGGGCAGGCCGATGTTGAGCCCACCGGTGAAGCCGACGCGCGCATCGACGGTCAAGAGCTTGCGATGGTCGCGCCGCCACAGGCGCGCGAAGGAACGGTGAACGCGACCGCCGAAATTCACCGGATGAAACGCGACCAGTCGTGCACCGGCACTGCGCAGCTCACGCAGGGTCTGCGCCGAGATAGACGAGCCCCAGGCGTCGTAAAGGATGTTCACCTCGACGCCGCTCCGGGCGCGCTCGGCGAGCGCCAGCGCGAAGCGATGTCCCAGCGCGTCGTCCAAGAACGCATACGTTTCGAGGCAGATCGTCGACGTGGCGCCAGCGATCGCCGCGAGCATCGACGCATAGGCCTGCCCGCCGTCGCGGTGAATCTCCAATCGATCATTGGCCACCGCGATCGCGCGAAACGGCAGCATCGCCAGCGCCGTCACGGCTGGGGCTAGGGTCGAGAGCTCATCCACGTTCCAAGAAGCATGCGCGTCTCCTTCGTGGCACGCTAGGGGCACCCAAGAAGGAGGTACCATGTCCCAAGTCGCCTATTCCTCGGTTGGAGTCATCGCTGCCGACGCCCCTTTGGCCGAGCGATCTAGCTTCATCCGGAAAACCTATGTCCATCTGGCCGGGGCGATCCTGGCGTTCATGCTCGTCGAGTGGCTGCTTCTGAATTCGCCCTTTGCGCCCGAGATGGTGCACACCATGCTCGGCTCGCGCTTCGGCTGGTTGTTGACGCTCGGCGCGTTCATGGGCGTGTCGTATGTGGCGCAAAAATGGGCGCAGTCGGGCCGTTCGTCGGCGATGCAGTACGCCGGCCTCGGGCTGTACGTCGTGGCCGAGGCGGTGCTGTTCGTGCCGCTGCTGTACATCGCGGTCTTTTACATGCGCGATCCCGGCCTGGTCGCCAAAGCCGGTCTCATCACCGGCGTCGTGTTCGTTGGACTCACCGTGACCGTGTTCGTCACGCAGAGTGACTTCAGCTGGATGCGCCAGGGGCTGATGGTGGCCGGCTTCGGCGCGATGGGGATCATCCTGGCGTCGCTCTTGTTCGGCTTCAATCTGGGGACGCTGTTCTGCGGCGTGATGGTGGTGCTCGCGTCGGGTTACATCCTCTACTACACGTCGAACGTGTTGCACCGCTATCCGATTGGCTCGCACGTGGCCGCTGCCCTGGCGCTGTTCTCCGCGGTCGCGCTGCTCTTTTGGTACGTGCTCAGGATCCTGATGGGGCGGCGTCGTTAGATCGGGGTCGCGCCTCGATCGCTTCGACCAAGGACGCCGTTGCCACTGGCTTGTTCAGCCCGCAGTCGACGAGCTTGGCCTCCAACAGGCCGGCCAGCCCGTCGCCGGACCCAGAGTAAAGAACCCGCCACACGCTCGGATGGCTCGCGGTGAGCGCGCGCAAGAAGCGCTCGCTCGTCTCTTTGCCGAGGTCGTAGTCACACAAGATCACTTCGGGGCAGCGCGCCTCGACCGCCGCCAGCGCCTCCTTGGTCGAGCGGGCGGCGCGAATGGCGTAGCGCGATTGGAGCGCGCGGGTCAGCGCGCGCAACCCCAGCTCGTCGTCATCCAAAATCAAGAGGTCGGCGGCCTTCATGCTTCACCGTGTAGCATTTCGAGCTGGCGTTGCACCTCGGTGCGCACCGCGTCGTCGAGTTCGGCCACCGCTTTGGCGTCGTCCGGCGGACGGGACGGGGGGATGATCGGAACACCCACGCGATAGCGCAAACGCGCCGGCACCGGGATGTGCGGCAGCGGACCGATGGCCAAGCCCCACGGCAAGGAAAAGTGAATCGGCCAAACTTGAGCCCGCACCAGTCGATGCAGCCCGATCCGGCGGGCCAGCGCGCGGCCTGACGCGATCACGAACAGGGTCTCGTGCGCACCGGCGTGGGCGATGGGAACGATCGGCGTCTGCGTCTCGATGGCGAGGCGCGCGTAGCCGACGCGCCCGGCGAAATCGACCTTGAATTGATCGCGGTGCGGTCGCCACACCTCGACATCGCCGCCCGGCAGGACGAGCAGATCGCGCCGCTCGCTGGTCAGCACCTGACGCGCCACCCGGGTGGTCGCGTGCAGAATCCCGCCGCGCTCGAAAAAGCGGCCGGTCACGCGGTTGGAAAAGATCAGCTCGTGCCCCAGGACGTGGAGCGGGCGCCCGACGCCAAAGTGGCGATACCAGGCAATGGCCAGCCCCCAGACGTCCGGGATGGTCGTGCCGCCCGAATGGTTGGAGACGAGCATGGCCGGCGCCGCGGGGATGTTGTCCATGCCGTAAACCGACATTCCAAAGTAGCGCCCAGGCCCGAATAGCCGCCCGAAGCTGGCCACGACGCGCGCCACGTGGTCGGGATCGAACGCACGCGGGTCCTCGCCGAAGCGCAGGCCGGAGCGTTCGCGCAACACGCCGAAAATATGGCCGCGCCCCGTCGGTGTCTCGGTGGCGGCGACCGTGGACGACTCGTCGGGCGCGACGGCGAGCGGTGCGCTGCTCATCGGGGGGCACGTCGATTTCACGATTTTGCTCTGCGCGCGCACCCGTGGCAGGGTGTCACCAAGGTCCCTTGCCAGGCATTCTCGAGCACGCCGCCCGCACCTCGCTTCGCTACCTCAAGGGGTACACGAGTCGTCACGTTCGCACGTCGGTGGGGCGCATGCATGTGCTCGAGGCGCATAGCACTCGCGGCGGCGCCAAGCAAACGCCGCTCGTGTTGCTGCATGGGCTCTCGGCCGCGGGCGTTCACTTTTTTCCGCTGCTGCTTGCGCTGCACCGACGGATCGGCCGCATCGTGCTCGTCGATCTTCCCGGGCACGGCTTCTCCGACAGTCCGCCCACGCTCGGTGCAGTGGAGCTGCGCGCCGGCATCGACGAGGTGCTCGACGCAGTGATCGACGCCGCGACGGGCGCGGTCTTGGTCGGCAACTCGCTCGGCGGCTATGCGGCGATTCGTTACGCGCTCGATCGACCCGAGCGGGTGCGCGGGCTGTTCTTGATTTCGCCGGCGGGTGCGGCCATGACGGAGGCCGAGCTGACGGCGCTGCGGGCCTCGTTCGCGCTCGACAGCCACGGCGACGCGCTCGCGTTCATCGACAGGCTCCTGGCCAAGCCGAGTCGGATTCGGCACCTCTACGCCTGGGGCGTGCGGCAACATTTTAGCCAACCCGAGGTGGGCGCGGTACTGCGTGCTGCGGTGCCCGACGTTCTCTTGCGCGCCGATGAGCTGGCCGCGCTCAAGCCGCCGGTGGTGCTTATGTGGGGACAGGCCGAGCGCATCCTGCCGCGCCGGCAGCTCGAGTTTTTCCGCGCACACCTGCCGGCGAGCGCCCGGATCGAGACGCCGGCGGGCTTGGGCCATAGCCCGTTTTTAGACGACGCGCGGCGCCTCGGCGACCGCATCGTCGAATTCTACGACGAGGTGGCGACCCCCGGATCGACCTGACGCAGCGACGCGACGCCAAACAATCCAGCCATCCCGCAGCGAACTTGCAGAGGCGAAAGCCACGCGACCCAATGCAGCGACTCCGTTCGCGCGCCATGACCCGTCAAACGAAAAAGTGACCCACCGCGCAATGGGATTTTGACGGCGTCGCCGGCTTACGCCATTGTCGTCGTAGCCGTCGGTCGTGATGGCGCCGAAGCGAACGTTTTACGAAGGGATTTCCATGATGCGCACTATGTCCGCTCTTTGGTTTTTCGGATCGGCAGCACTGTTGGGTGGCTGTGCCACTACGTATCAAATGAATCGTGGCGAAGGTGTCGCGGCGGCCGACGGGACCGCCAAAGTTAGCCACGGCGATAATGGCAACACCCGCATCGCGCTGAAGGTGCAGCACCTGGCTCATGCGGACCGCCTAGCGCCGGGGGCTACGACCTACGTCGTTTGGACGCGCACGGGCGAGGGCGAGCGCGCCCAGATACAAAGCTTGGGCGGACTGCGCATCGAAAAGGACGACTCCGGATCGCTCGACACGATGACCGCACTCCACAGCTTCGAGCTCATGATTACGCCGGAGATCTCGGCGCTGGTCGGCCAGCCCACGAACAAGCCCGCAATGATGGTGCAAATCAACGACAAGTAGCCCTTGCCGGCCCTCGGCAACAGGGTAGCCCGGCCTACTCGCGAAGAAACGTGTCATTCGTCTGTCGGCTTGAAATCGACCGGGACGACGCGAAAAGCTGGCGGCCGATAGGCTGCTGGCAAGTACTGGTCGGGGATTGCTGTGCGATTGCCGTCTCGCGCAGCGGTAAAATGGGGAGACATAATCTCCACGCCTGCTTCGTTGAACCCGTCTTGAATGTGCGCGTAGAGATCCGAATAGATGGTAGCCATCTGACTGGGACTACTGGTGTAGGCATTGATCTCATAATGAACATAGAAGTCGTCCAGCGCGGTTTGCAGAACGAATGGAGCCGGCGATTGATTTAGCCCCTCCGTTTTGCCGGCTGCGGCCAACAATAGTTCGTGAATTTTGCGCCATGGCGCGTCGTACCCAATGGTGACAGTGGCGTGTAGGATCAGGCCGCTTTCCTGTAGGCTGCTACTGTAGTTGACGATGTGGCTCGCCAGAACCAACCCGTTGGGAATGGTTACTTCGACATTTTTGATGGTGCGCACGCGGACGACCAGAAGATTGGTACCAACAATGTCCCCGATGGTGTCGGCTACCCGGACACGGTCTCCCTCGCGGAAAGGACGCATATAGGTAAGCACCACGCCAGACACTACGTTGCCGATGGCCGAGGCGGAGCCCAGCGAAAGCAAAATCCCGATAAACACCGAAATACCTTTGAAAGCGGGAGAATTCGATCCGGGCAGATAGGGGAATATCAAGACCGCGGCGAATGCGAAAATCAAGAAGCGGACGATTTTATAGGTTGGTATCGCCCAGTCGGGATAGAAGCCGGCGATCTGGAAAGCACCGCGATGGACCGCGTCGAACGCGAGTCGAGCGAATTTGACGACATAGTGAGTGACCAGGACGATGAGCAGGATGTAAATCAGCTTAGGCAGATAGCTCACCACACCGTGAACCATCCATTCGCCTGCCGAATGCAGGTAGCTGAATAGACGCTGCGCCAATCCGCGCGACCACGAGAAAAAGCTCAAGGTGAGGTTGATGTAGAGATACACAATAAAGGCGGACAGGAGCACCCGCACAAACCGCGCGGTGCCGACGAGAATTTCGCCGACGCCTCCCTCCACCAAGACTCGCGCTCGCGCCACGAAGTGCTGATCGGCTAAGTGGCGCAGCAGCACATAGGCTTTGGCGAAACTGCGCCCGAGGGCCCAAAAAAGCAGCACCAGCGCCATCGTAGTGCCCAGACTGTATGCAGCGGCAGCGGCCAAGCCTTTAACGCTGCGGCTGTGAACATCACGCCGAAGTGCGTCGCCGGCAATTTGGGCGTCGTCGGCGGCCAACTGTCGGCGCGTGCGGCCGGTAGCGTGGGCGTCGGCATCGGTGACGGAAAGGATGAGATGGTCAGCCGCTATCACGTCGGTTCGGTCGTCCCGTTCGGCGATGCCCACCCGGTCGGCGGCGGTCGCCGGACCGTCGGCAATGGCCTCCAATCGGTGACCAATCTCTACGGCGCGTTGCTCGGGCGGCAACTTACCGATCGGCGCCACGATCCGAAAAAGGGTGTCACCGCGGAAGGCGACGGCGAACGTGGGGCTATTCGTGGCCTCTTCCGTTTCAATCGTGGCGCTAGCCGCCGCGCGCGGTATGGTCACCGTCAGCAACAGCAATACGGTGCTTGTCAAACGGATCATCGTCGGCAATAAGAGCATGGATGCACCATTCAGGGTACCGACGGTTGTTGGTGATGGTGAGCGGGCTCTATCTGGGTTGCTCTCCTCAGGTTCCTCCACCAGCCGCTCACGCTGCCGCGGTGCGAGTCGAGCCACCGCTGCTCAAATTGTCGTCGGGAGCGACGGCGCAGCTTGCCGCTGAGGTCGACGACGAGCTCGGTGCGCCCATCGGCGGTGCGGCCATCGCATTCGTGTCCGGCGATGCTCGGATGCTGGCGGTTTCTCAAAGTGGTTTGGTGCAATCCGTGGGTCCGACCGGCTCCTCCGAGGTCGTGGTGCGGAGTGGCGGACAGGAAATGCATGTGCCCGTCAGCGTCACTGCTGCCGAGGCGCAGCAGTTACAGGTGGTCGCTGGAAACGAGCAGGCAGCGATAGTCAGCGCAGTCCTGCCGCAGCCAATATCAGTTCGAGTGTTAGACGCCCATC
>JBBQIO010000069.1:0-10263 GCA_038325015.1 Polyangia bacterium | reverse complement strand
GATTTCGTTCGCGATATGTGAGAGGCGTGGCGGGCGACGGAGACATAACTCCGTCGAGAAATCGACTTTCGCCTGTCGCCTGTCGGGCCGACTCTTAAGGCACCGCCGAGCCGGTGAGGTTCGAGGCGGTCATCTCTTTTTTGATTCGGTTGGCGACGAACAGGAATGGAAACGACAGGAACAGGCCCGGGATGCCGAGCAGATGCTCCCAGCACACGAGGCTGACGATCAGCACGAAGCCGGGCAGGTGCACGTGCCGCGAAGCCAGTCGCGGGTTCAGGTAGTAGGACTCCATCTTGTGCAGCACGAAGGTGAGCGCCACCAGGACTGCCGCTCCGACGACGCCGTGGGCCTGGTAGGCGAGCGCGGTGAGCACCGCGCCGGCCACGAAGTTGCCGACCACGGGGACCATGCCGGAGACGAAAATCATCAGCATCAGGCCGACCCAGTGATGCAGGCCGACGATGATCAAAACGGGCAGCGTCAGGAGCGCGTTGCAGCCGGCGACGACCAGCTGGAACTGCACGGTCACGACCAGCGCGTCGGCCACGTGATGCAGCCAGCGCAGGAGCGTTCCGACCAGCGACGACGGAGACACGCGATGGACGAATTCGTCGAGCTCGTACCGTTCGAGGGCGAAGACCACGGCCAAGATGAAGCCGATCACCGAGTAAAGGAGGATGTGGCCGAGCGCTTCGAGGTACGCCAGCGCGGACGTCGCGTACTGTCGCGCGCCTTCGAGCACGCGGTCGGCGTCGGGAAGTCGGCTGCGCAGCTCTTGATAGAGCGGCAGCTCGCGCAACGACTCGATGCGTTCGGGCAGCCAGCGCCGGAGCTCGCCGCCCAGGTGGACCACCCGAAACGTAGCCACGGCGCCGATGGCAACGAGTGCGGTGAGGACCAGCAGCGCCACCAGCCCGACTGCGCTTTTTCGCGGCACGCGCGTGCGGGCGGCCAGGAGCTCGGCGGGAACGGAAATGACGCGCTCGAACGAAACGAAAAAGATCATTAAAATAATTAAATGCCGAAAAACAATTATTAACCCAATAAAGATACCCACGCAAAGTCGTATCCGCGGCGTTGGCTCGGCAAAAAAGTCGGCAATTCGGTCGCGTCGGGTCAGCGGGGCTGCACCTACGACGATGCCGGCGGTCGGAGCCGAAGCAGCAGCAGGAGGAGAGGCGCTCATCCGCCGAGCTTAACGTGGCCGGGAGGCGAGCGCAGCCAGCTCTCCATTCGGTCGGTCAAGGTCGTACCGGCGTCGAGCGGGCCGAGCTCGCCCATCCAGCGCAGCTCGCCCTGATGGAGAAACGCCAGATGCGTCGCCCAGCGCTCGAGTCGGTCGAGCACGTGGGTCGCGTAGAGCATGGTCGCGCCGCGCTCTTCGGCATCCTGCCGCAAGAACGCGTGGATATCGGCCCGCGCTACCAGGTCGAGATCGGTGGAGATCTCGTCGAGCAAATAGAGCTGCTTGGGCTGCTCCAACCCGAGCAGAAGCTGCACCCGACGACGCTGTCCATCGGACACGCGGGCCATGCGCCAGCCCTCGTCGATGGCCAGCACCTCCATCAACCGCCGGCGGCGCGCTGCGTCGGCCGGACGACGTGCCAGAATCTCGTCGACGCCGATATCGACGTCGAGCGCGAATACGCCGCCGAGAAGCGCGACGTCGTCCACCAGGGACGTGTCGGAAAACGCCGGTCGTCCGAGGACGCGAACGCGCGCGTCGGCCAAAAGATGTCGCCCGGCAATGACGCGGAGGAGCGTGCTCTTGCCCGAGCCGTTGTGACCCACCAGTAGGCAACGCGCGCCGCGCGGCAGGCGAAGCTCGATGTTGTGTAGTACAGGTACACCTTTTCCATAGGCGAACGTGAGCCTGTCGATAGCCAGCGCGGGTAGATTCGGATCGTGCTCCATGCTCCGCTCTATAGCGCGATTGGCCTTTGAATCGCGCGCCCTGGCGAGTAGCCTGCGACCCCCATGGCCATTCGCCCCCCCGCACGCCTGACTGGCAAACAGCGCCGCCATCTGCGCGCGCTCGGTCACCACCTGCATCCCGTCGTGCACCTCGGTAAAGAGGGCCTATCGGGGGCGCTGATCGCCGCGTGTGACAAGGCGCTGGCCGACCATGAGCTGGTCAAGGTCAGGCTGCTCGAATCGGTAGGCGAAGACCGCGACACCGTCGGGGCGGCACTGGCCGAAGCGGTGGCAGGGGCGCTAGTTCAGACGCTCGGTCGCACGCTGCTCATTTATCGCGCACGCGCCGAAAATCCCGCCATCGTCCTGCCCGCCTAAATTAATTTATTTAGGTGTGCGAGCGCTCGCCGATAGCAGACTCATGCTCGAGCTCGTCTATGCCAGTGCAGCCACCGTTCGATTCTCAGTCGCGGACCTCGCCACCTTGCTCACCTTGGCACGCGCGCGGAACGCGACCAACGGGATCACGGGCGCGCTTTTTTACGACGCCGGCTCGTTTCTCCAGGTTCTCGAAGGCGACGAAGCCGTCGTCGAACAGACCTTCGAGAGAATCGGGCGCGATCCCCGTCATGCACGAGTGCTCCTGTTGAGCCGCAGCGTCAGTGAGGAGCGCAGGTTCGGCGATTGGCAAATGGGGTTTGTCGAGGTCACCCCCAAGCTCCGCGCCAGCCTCGACGGCTTCTCGGAGTTCCTGGGCAACGGCCAATTAGCGGTTGGCGGCAATCCGGTCGCGCTCAAAAAAATTCTCGATTCGTTTCGCGAGGGCCGCTACCGCCAGCTGGTTCGCTAGTCGCGCTGTTTTACGAACGTGCTCTGCAGCTCGCCGCGGATGCGTTTTTGCCAGTCGCGCGCGTCGTCGAGGTGGCGCCCATGGGGGCGAATCGTCGCGTACTCGTCGAGACGCGCCACGCCGGCGGCGACGTCCTTTTGCGCCCGTTCGCGCGCGCTGCGCAAGAGTGTCGAGAACAGCGCATCGTCAATCATGTCCTCGTCGAGGATCTGCTCACTTGCATCGAGCAGAAGGGCGCGCCGATAGTCGTCGATGGCCTCGTCGTGCCGCTCGATGAGGCCGAGCGCAGTCGCTCGATCCGCGAAATGCTCGGGGTTCTCCGGCTCGCCCGTCAGCGCCTGCGTCGACGCCTCGATGGCCTGGTCGTACTGGCCCTGGGCGAGGAGCTTCTGCGCGAAGGTAATTCCGTAGGTTCCAGCCATTTGTCGCTCGTGTACCACGGCGACGGCGCAACGTGGCTACAATCAGCCCCGTGGCACTCGAGACGATTCGCATCCATCAAGCCAACGAACGCTCCGTGCGGGCGTGGATCCGAGCCGCGCTCGCGCTCATGGCATTCGGGCGCCACAACTTCGATGGGCAAGACGCGAGTGGAAGCGGTCTTCGGCGTGACGGTGACGCCGGTCGGAACGCCATGACCGTGCTGCTCCTCCGCAGTCTGGGCTCTTGATGCTCGAGGTCGGCGTCGTTCTGGGGTTATTGGCGCTGGTGGTCGGTGCGCCCGTCGTGCTGTCGCTGTGGCCGTGGGAATATGTCTTCGGCGGCGGGTGGGCGCTGGTGGCTATCGGGATGGCACTCGGAGTGCCGACGGGCTTTTGGTATCACGTCGCGCTCTATCGCCGGCTCCGCCCGCACGGCCCACTACCGAGCGGCTGGTGGTGGCATCCGACGCAACTGCACGGTCGGTTGTCCGAGGCCGAGCGGCCTGGCGTGCTGGTGTGGTTTCTCTTGGGCGGCATCGGCTTCCTGATCGCGATCGGCGGCGTCCTCTTGGTCGCCGTCGGTCTGGTGCGGAGCTGAGCCGCGGCTATTTCTTGAGCAGCTTAAAGGCGTGCGACCACTCGTTGCGCGCCAGGCCGGGGATGCACCAGAGCATGCACAGCGGCTCGATGGCGCGGGCCGCGATGGCGGCGCCGAGGTCCTCGATTTCCCAGCCGAACTGCTTGAGGAGGGTCTCGGCGTGGTGCTTGGCCGCCGCGTTGTCGCCGCAGATGAACATGGTCGGCGTTTGGTCACCAAAGTCGGGATTTACCATCAGCGGGCCACCGACCGACGAGAACGCCTTGACGAAGTGCGCCGCCGGCACGCGGGCCTGCAGCTTCTCCATCAGCGATTCGTTGGGCCCGGTGAAATAGCGCAGCACGCCCTTTTCGGGAGGCGCCTCGGCGATTGGATTGGTCGTGTCGAGGACCGCTTTGCCGGCCATCGATTCGGCGCATTGGGCGACGACTTCGCCTGCCGCGCTGCCTTTGACCGCCAGGATGACCAGCTCGCCAAAGTGCGCAGCTTCGGTGAACGTCCCGGTTTTAGCGCGCGCGCCGACGCCAGCGCCGGCCTGCCATTCGGCGAGCTTTTGCGGGTCGCGCGAGCCGCGCATGACGTCGTAGCCATGCTTGAGCAGCCCATCCGAAAGGATCTGGCCGACCGATCCAGAACCGAGCACACCGATCTTTTTCATGGGCTTCCTTGGGCCAACGCCAGCGACGTCGGCTAACGCAGATCGAGCGGGCGGAGACCTTCCAAGAAGCGCACCAGGAGGCTGCCCTTGAGCACGTTCTCGATCTTGCCCTTACCGTGATCGGGGTGAACGATGATCTCGCCGGCCTTGTAGCGCGCCTTGGGATCGAATGGCCGCGGGTCGTCGACGGCTTGCAGCGCCTCACGCAGCTTGCGCTTGTCCTCTTCGCGCTTTTGCGTGGCCGGGTCGACGCGCGGCTTGCCGGTGTCGAAGTAGCGATTGGGATTGGAGGGCAGGCCCTTATCCTCGGCGCGCGCGCGCATCGGCCGCGTCGGGCGGTAGTTGTGACGGCTGCCGCACACCTGACAGACCACCTGCTTGGGCTCGCCGCCGACCAGTGCGACGGCGTTGTGCGTGCGCACCTCTTTGCACTTGCCGCACCAGGCATCGCATTCGCCACCGACGCTGAACTTGGGCGCGTCGCGCAGTGGTGCTGCACGCTGCGGAACGATCGACTTGCCCGGGTCCCGGCGCAGCAAAAAGGGTACGTGGCCGCGGTCGATGGCCACTTCGGTGCTGCGGCCCGAGACGCGCTGCGTGAGCTGCGCGGCGGTGCGACGAAGGTCGGTGATACGCCGGCCGAGCGTGCGCTCCAGCTCTTCGCGCTCTTTGCCGTGCCCCTCGGCCAACAGCGTGTTGTACAGGGCGACGCTCTGTTGAACTCGCCGTCCGGCGCTGAGCTGCCGTTCGTCGTCACCGCCGTCCAGCGCTACAGAGACATCATCGATGGCGCCCAGGAGGTCGTCCTTGAACGCGGCAACTTTCGATTCCCAGTCGGTTGGGTTCATCCGGCGCGCAGTGTACTCGCAGCGGCGATTCTTTCAAGGCGCGTCGTTCAAAGGAGCCGGAGGAATTCTTCGCCGTATTGGCGCAGCTTCTTGGGGCCGATGCCGGGAATGGCCTGCAGCTCGTCGAGTGTGCGCGGTCGGGTGCGTACCAAGGCCCACAAAACGGCGTCGCTGAGGACGACGTAGGCCGGCACGCCCTTGGCATCGGCCAGCTGGCGGCGGTGTGCGCGCAGCCGCTCGAACAGGCTGTGCTCGTCGCTGTCGCCGTCGCTGTCCGGTTTGACCTCGAAGCGTTCGGGTCGCGTTTTGCCAGGCGCGACGGAGGCGATTCGCGGGCTCACGCGCGGGCGCGGTGCCTCGGCCAACGGATCCGGAAGACCGCAGCTGTCGCACGCCACGCCGACGCTCTTGCACGGCGGGATGGTCTGGCCCAGATGCGCCACCAGCGCCTGATGACGGCAGCCGCCGCGCTCGGCCAGCTGCAGCATCTGCCGCGATTTTTGCCGGCAGCGCTCGCGCTCTGCCGCCGGCGCGTCGGCCAAGAGGCGCTCATAGCCGACCACGTCGGCGTACGAATAGAACAGCAGGCACTCGCTATCCAGCCCGTCGCGGCCGGCGCGACCGATCTCTTGGTAGTAATTCTCGACGGAGCGCGGCAGATCGCGATGCACGACGAAGCGAATGTTCGACTTGTCGATGCCCATGCCGAACGCGATGGTGGCCACGATCACGTCGACATCGTCGCGGGCGAACGCGTCCTGCGCGCGCTCGCGCACCGCCGGATCGAGACCGGCATGGTAAGGCATCGCCGCAATCCCGGCGCGGCGCAGCGCCTCGGCGGTCGACTCGACCGAGCGCCGCGACAAACAATAGATGATGCCGCGCTGCCCGCGCCGCGCCTGCACGAAGCGCAAGATCGTCTTGGAGGTCGACGGCGCGCCGTCGCCCTTTTTGCGCAGCGAGATTTTGAGGTTCGAACGGAAAAATGATCCGCGCACCTGACCCGGGTCGACCATGGCCAGCTGCTCGACGATGTCGCGTGTGACCTCCGGGGTCGCTGTCGCGGTCAACGCCAGGAGCGGCGCATTTCCGGCGCGCCGTTTGAGGCCGCCGAGCTGCCGGTAGGCGGGGCGAAAATCGTGCCCCCACTGGCTGATGCAGTGCGCGTCGTCGACCGCGATCAACGACAGCTTGAGGCGCGACAGGAGCGCCCCGACCGACGTTTCCAGCGCCTCGGGTGCGCAGTACAGGAGCTCGTAGCGGCCGGCGACGAGATCGTCGACCCGCCGGCGCCGCTCCTCGGAGCTCAGCGTCGAGTTCAAGAAGGTGGCGCGCAGCCCGACTTCGGTCGCGGCGTCGACCTGATCCTTCATGAGCGCGATGAGCGGTGACAGGACCAACGTGATGCCGGGCAACAGGCGCGCTGGCACCTGGTAGGTGAGCGACTTGCCCGCGCCCGTCGGCATCACGCCGATGCAGTCGCGGCCGCTCAACACCGCGTCGATAATTTCGCGCTGTCCGGGGCGAAAGCTCTGGTAACCGAAGACGCCGCGCAGCACCGCTTCGGGATCGCCGCGTGGAGCGCCATCGAGCTCGCGTGACAAGGTGCGCAGCGCCTGCACGGCGTCGGCGCTGAAGCGGTGCGCCGCGGACTTCCACATCCGCCGCAGCTCGGCGATGGCCCGCCCCGTCGAGCGCTGCAGCTCGACGTCAGTCGGCACGCCGCTGCGCCAACCGGCGACCAGCGCCGCGATCTGCTGGTCGAGATCGGAACGCTCGCCGGTCACGGCCGTGAAATCCGAGGAGGAGGGTGCGGTCATCGGTCGTGCTGCGACGAATCTGGCACGCGCGACCGGCCGCCGCCAATCGAAAACAAAAAGCGTCGACGCTTATCGCTTCGCCGACCGGCCACCTTATATTGCGTGCCCATGGCGCGCGCGACCAGTCCCAAACCGACCAAGCTTTTGTCCCAAGCCGCCGAGCCCGACGCGATCATCGTCGAGGGTGCGCGCGAGCATAATCTGCACATCGACCGGCTCGAAATCCCCAAGCGCAAGCTCGTCGTTTTGACCGGGCTTTCGGGCTCGGGGAAGTCCTCGCTGGCGTTCGATACGCTGTACGCCGAGGGGCAGCGTCGCTACGTCGAGTCGCTATCGGCCTACGCGCGGCAGTTTTTGGGGCAGATGGAGAAGCCGAAATACCACCGGCTGCGCGGCCTTTCGCCGACCATCGCGATCGAGCAAAAGAGTGCTTCGTCCAATCCGCGCTCGACGGTCGGAACGGTCACCGAAGTGGCCGACTACCTGCGTGTAATGTGGGCGCGCGCCGGCGAGCAGCGCTGCCATCAGTGCGGGGGCGAGGTTGCAGCGCGGTCGGCCGCCGAAATCGTCGACGAGCTGGGACTCTTGGCGGGAAAGAAAGTCACGCTCCTGGCGCCCAAAGTGGAAAATCGAAAGGGCGAGTTTCGCGAGCTCTTCGATGAGTCGCGCAAGGCCGGCTTCGCCCGCGTCCGCATCAACGGAATGGTGGTGCGCCTCGACGAGGTGCAGATGCTGGAGAAGCTCAAAAAGCACACCATCGAGATCGTCGTCGACCGACTGACCATCGACGCCGCGGGGCACGCGCGCATGGCCGACAGCGTCGAGACCGCGCTCAAGGCCGGCCAAGGTCAGCTGCGCGTGCTGGTCGACGGCGAGTCACAGCCGCGCTCCTACTCCGAAAAGCGCGGCTGCCCGACGTGCGGCATCGGCCTGCCCGAGCTGTCGCCGCAGATGCTCAGCTTCAATGCGCCGGGCGGCATGTGTCCGACCTGCAGCGGCTTGGGCAAGATCTACATTCCGTGGGAGGGGGTCTCCGAGGAGGTCTGTAAAGACTGCCAAGGTCTGCGCCTGCGCCCCGAAGCGCGCCACGTGTTCGTCGGCCAAAAGTCGCTCACCGACGTGGGTGCAATGACCGTACACGAGGCGCTGGGCTGGTTCGAGTCGCTCCGGCTTGCGGGCGCGCGCGGTGAGATCGCGGTCGAGCTGCTCAAAGAGATTCGGGCCCGGCTCGGTTTTTTGGACGACGTCGGGCTCGATTATCTGACGCTCGATCGCGCGGCCAACACGCTGTCGGGTGGCGAGGCGCAGCGCATTCGGCTGGCGTCGCAGCTCGGCTCAGAGCTGTCGGGCGTGATGTATGTGCTCGACGAGCCGTCGATCGGGCTCCACCAGCGTGACAACGAGCGCTTGATCGAGACGCTGCGCCGGCTGCGCGATCTGGGCAACAGCGTGCTGGTGGTCGAGCACGACGCCGAGACCATCGAGGCCGCCGACTGGGTGATCGACTTCGGGCCGGGCGCCGGCATGCAGGGCGGGCGTGTCGTCGCCGAGGGCACGCCCGAAGCGCTGCGGAAAAATCCGCGCTCACCGACCGGGCGGTTCCTGTCGGGAAAAGAGCGCATCGAGGTGCCCCAAGCGCGTCGTGCGGCGACCGGCTGGCTCGACCTCTATGGCGCCAGCGAGCACAACCTCCAGCAGCTCGACGTGCGCTTTCCGCTCGGCGTCCTGTGCGCGGTGACGGGCGTCTCCGGAGCGGGCAAGTCGAGCCTGGTGGCCGGCATCCTGCAGCCGGCGCTGCGTCGCGCGCTCGGGGCCTCGCACGTTCGCGTCGGAGCCCATCGCGCCTTCGCTGGAGCCGAGCAGATCGCGCGCGTCATCGACATCGATCAAGATCCGATTGGCCGCACCCCGCGCTCGAACCCCGCAACCTACACCAAGGCATTCGACCTGATTCGCGAGGCCTTTGCCGGCACGCCCGAGGCGCGCGCGTTCGGCTTCACCGCCAGTCGCTTTTCGTTCAACGTCAAAGGCGGGCGCTGCGAGGCCTGTCAGGGTGACGGGCTCCGTGAAGTGGAGATGCACTTTTTGCCGAACGTGCATGTCCGCTGCGAGGTGTGCAACGGCAAGCGCTACAACGATGCGACGCTGCGCGTAAAGTGGAAGGGCAAGAGCATCGCCGAGGTGCTGGCGACGACCATCGCCGAAGGGTTGGAGCTGTTTGCCCATCAGCCCAAGATCGTGCGCATCCTCCAGACGCTCGACGACGTCGGGTTGGGCTATGTCGCGCTCGGACAGTCGGCCACCACCTTGTCGGGGGGCGAGGCGCAGCGGATCAAATTGTCGCGCGAGCTGGCCAAGGCGCCGGCGCGGGTTCCGGGGCGATCGTTCGCCGCGGTGCCCGAGTCGCGGACGTTTTACATTCTGGACGAGCCGACCACCGGGCTCCATTTTGCCGACGTCAAAAAGCTCCTCGAAGTGCTGGCCCGGCTGGTCGACGCCGGAAACACGGTGCTGGTGGTTGAGCACAATCTCGACGTCATCAAGCAGGCCGACTGGGTCATCGACCTGGGCCCCGACGGTGGCGCGCGTGGCGGCGAGCTGCTCGGTGCAGGCACTCCCGAAGAGTTGGCGCGCAACCGCCGCTCGTACACCGGACACTATCTGGCGCCGCTCTTGCCGAGGATGGCGCCGGCCAAGCTCAAAAAATCCACCCGAGGAGCGCGCGCGTCATGACCGCACACGACACTGATTCGTTTTTCCCCGGCACCACCGCGCTGGTCACTGGCGCCTCTTCGGGCCTCGGTGAAGAGTTTGCCCGGCAGCTGGCCGCGCTCGGGGTCAACCTCATCTTGACTGCACGCTCCGAGGGCAAGCTCTTGGCGCTGGCCGCCGAGCTGCGGACGGCGCACGGCGTTCGCGCCGAGGTCATCGCGCTCGATCTCGGGACGCCGGGCGGCGCCGCACAGCTAGCCACGCAGGTCGACGGAAAAAATTGGCAGGTCGATCACCTGATCTCCAACGCCGGGTTCGGCACCGCCGGCGAGCTGGCCAAGGCCGATGCCGAGCGTGAGGGCGAGATGGTCCGGCTCAACTGCGAGGCGCTGACCGTCCTATCGACGCGCTTCATCGGCGGCATGGTCGCGCGCAAAA